>JALZHR010000513.1 GCA_030860665.1 Acidobacteriota bacterium | reverse complement strand
GTTTAGAGCCTTGAAGCGGCGAAAACCTGGCGACGAATGATAAAATAAAACTTCGATGAAAAAATACGTTATCAAACGTGACGAAGGCTCGCTGCCGGATAAGCTGACGCGTTACCGCGAGGAACTCAACGCCGAGCAGTTTCGCGTCGTCACCGCCAAGCCGCAAGCCGCGCTGGTCGTGGCGGGCGCGGGCACGGGCAAAACCAGAACGATAACTTACCGCGTCGCTTATCTGATTGAACAGGGCGTCTCGCCGCAGCGGATTCTGCTGGCGACTTTTACGAATCGCGCCGCGCGGGAGATGCTCCGGCGCGTGGAAACGCTCACCGGCTCGCAAAACGTGCATCGCGTCTGGGGCGGCACGTTTCACCGCGTCGCCAACCTGATTTTGCGCCGCCACGCCGCGTCAATCGGCTACGATTCCAATTATTCGATTCTCGACTCGGAAGACGCCAAGGATTTCGTCAACGTCTGCATCGACGAAGCCGGAATCGACACGAAGGCGAAGCGTTTTCCGAAAGCCGAAGTCATACAGGACATCATCTCCTACGCCAACAACACCGACAAGCCGATTGAAGACGTAATCATTCGCCGCTACCCGTATTTCGAGATGCTGACGCAGCAAATCAAGCGTGTCGATTATATTTTTCAGGACAGAAAACGCGCGCGAAACGTGATGGATTACGACGATTTGCTGCTGAACTGGAAGCGGCTTTTAATCGAAAAACCCGAAATCGCGGACGTTTACGCCGAACAGTTCCAGCACATTCTGGTTGACGAATACCAGGACACGAACAAGCTGCAAGCCGATATTATCGATTTATTAGCCGTCAAACACCGCAACGTGATGGTCGTCGGCGACGACGCGCAGTCGATTTTCGCGTGGCGGGGCGCGGAATTTACGAACATTTACGAGTTTCCGCAGCGTTACCCGGAAGCCGTAACTTATAAACTGGAAACGAATTACCGCAGCACTCCGGAAATTTTGGGCTTGGCGAACACCTCGATTGCCTGCAACCGCAGGCAGTTTCCGAAAATGCTCCAAGCCGTAAAAAAATCGAAGGATTTCAAGCCCGCGCTCGTGCCGTGTTCAAACGTCGAGCAGCAATCGGCGTTCGTCGCCTCGCGGATTCTGGAACTGCGCGACGAAGGCACTTCGCTGGAAGAAATCGCCGTGATGTATCGCTCGCATTATCATTCGCTGGAGCTGCAGCTGGAACTGACGCGCAGAAATATCCCGTATCGCGTCCAGTCGGGCGTCCGCTTTTTCGAGCAGGCGCACATCAAGGACGTGGTTTCCTATCTCAGAATCATCGTCAACCCGCGCGACGAGCTGGCGTGGAAGCGAATTTTAAAAATGATTCCGAGCGTCGGCACCGCGACGGCGAATAAGATTTACGAATCAATCGCCTATGCGGAAAATCCTTTCGCTCTGATAAAAGCGACAAAATCGGAAAACGAAGGCGGAAGCTCGCGCGTGAGCAAGGGCGGACAATCCATTGATAACTTAAGTGTTGAAAATAAAAACGATTCCGCCCTCGCTCACGCGCAGGCTTCCGCTTCGCTTTCGCGCCTGCCGGTTTCGCCGAAACTCCGTGATAAAACAAGTTGGCAGGAATTTGTAAAGCTGCTTGAAGTCCTGACGACCGACGAAAACCGCAACAATCCCGCCAAACAAATCGAGCTGATTCTAATGAACGGCTACGAGCAGCATTTGCAGGAAACTTTCGAGAACGCCGAATCGCGCCTCGAAGATTTGCGCCAACTCGCGCTCTACGCCAGCCGCTACGATTCGACCGAGAGCTTTCTGTCCGAGCTGGCGCTGCTTTCGACCGAACGCTTCAAAGAGCCGCAGAACATCATCGGCGAGGACGTCGTTCAGGGCGGCGAGGAAGACGAGCTTTTGACTTTAACGTCCGTCCATCAGGCGAAAGGCTTGGAATGGAAAGCCGTTTTTCTCATCTGGGCGGCTGAAGGAAAATTCCCCAGCCCGCGCTCGCTGAAGGAAATCGACAGCGAAGAGGAAGAGCGCCGCCTCTGGTATGTCGCCTTGACGCGCGCTCAGGACGAGCTTTACCTGACCTATCCTTTGATGATTACCGACTACAATCGTCAAACCGTTCTGCAAAAGCCCTCGCGTTTTATAATGGAAGTTCCGCCCACGCTGTTCGAGATTTGGAGTCTGGAAGAAGAAGCGCCCGCATTCAACGCGCCCGTCGAATTTCTCGACGAGAAAAAGCCGGATTTTATTAATTAAAAAAGTGTTGTTGTAATCTCCGCCGAACCGAAGTATGTTGCAAACATTTCAAAGGGTCGGCTTTTTTTGCAATTTGCACGCGTTTTCCAGGTGCAAATCGCCCCCTAAATTTTCGGTATTAATATATTTGTTTCACGTGTTAATAAATCGAAGATTGTTTATCCGACAAGCTGCTTTCCGAAAAACTGTAAGGATTCGTCGATTTTTACCATATATAAGCGAAAGAAAATTCCGGCGCCTGCTTTGACGGCACTTAAGTAGAGCGGCATTTGAAGTTGAAAGCCGGCGGTTCAGATTTTATCAAAGAGCTTCAATAAAAGGATTTTCATTCGTTTGCTAAAAGCAGCCGGAGCGACACGTCGCGCTCATTTACCGGCGAGGTCGGAAAAATATATTAATGCCGGAATTTTCTGCTAAGGGACTGTGTCGGAGCAGGCAGAAGTCCGGTATCTCGTCACAGTTTCTTTAGCTGCCATTAAAAAAGGAGAAAATATGTTTGGTTCGGAGATACTCGATGTCGTCATCGGAATGATTTTCATCTTTCTGCTGCTCAGCCTGGTTTGCACGGCGATCAACGAAATGATTGAAGCCGTGTTGAATAAACGCGCCAAGTTTCTGGAAGCAGGAATAAAAGAGCTTCTAAATGACCGAAGCGGAACGGGTTTGGTCGCTGCAATTTACAATCATCCTTTAATAGCCGGACTTTTTCGCGGCAGCTACGGCACTGATGCGACTTTGCCTTCATATATTCCGGCGCGCAATTTCGCTCTGGCTTTAATGGACACCGTTTTGCCGGGCGTGAATAATCCTCAATCGGGAACGGACAGCGCGACAGCCCGGACAAATGTTGCAGGCAGCGCAGCCGATGCGACAGGCGCGACCAATTCGCTCCAAACTTTGCGCGAAGCTATTAATAATAATCGGCTTATTGACCCTGAGACACAGAAAGCGCTGACGACCTTGATAGATGCGGCGGGCAACGACGCCGCCAAGGCGCGCGAAAATATCGAGAACTGGTTTAACAGCTCGATGGACAGAGTTTCCGGCTGGTATAAGCGGCGCGCGCAGGTGATTATTCTCATCCTGGGATTACTAACCGCAATCGGTATCAACGCCGATTCTATTACCATCAGCAACAGTTTGTCGCACGATAACGCACTGCGCGAGTCACTGGTCACGGCAGCCGACGAATACGCCAAGATGAATGCTTCGCCGGCGGCATCGCCGAAACCGTCACCCTCGCCCGACTCGAACTCCAGGATAGTCGCGTGCCAAAAAGACGCCACCTCGCCCGAATGTAAGTTTGAAACCAGCCTCGGACAGATTAAAGGGCTGGGTCTGCCCATCGGCTGGGACAGAAACAATACCAAATTAGTGCCGGCTTCAGGCGATATAGGCGGCTGGATGTTGAAAATTTTCGGCTGGCTGATAACGGCTTTCGCCATATCTTTAGGCGCGCCGTTCTGGTTCGATTTGCTGAATAAATTTATGGTCGTTCGCTCTACCGTCAAACCGCGCGAGAAAAGCCCGGAAGAGCCGTCAAAAGATTAACCGCCACGCCCGCTGCGTCACGCTGAATGACAGAGGCGAAACGCAAAACGAAGAACCTTAGATTTCGCGTTTCGCCTCCTGCGCCGAATAAATACTCAACGACGCGGCAAACAAGCCGCCCGAACAAGCTGCCGGGTGCCTTCATCGCGCGCCGTAAAAGAAAGACGACGGCTCGCCGCCGCCGACACACTGGCTGAAACGCATTGAAAAAGTGAAAAAGTGAAAAAGAGCCGGATAGAAAGCCGCGCCAGCTTTTTCACTTTTTCACTTTTTCACTTTCCCGCTTTCCCGCTTTCCCGTTCTCTGCCTGAGCCGCCAAAAAAACATTGTAAAATTTTGTAAAGAGGCGTATTTTTTTATTTGTTACCTGTAAACGCTTTTCATTCGGCGGAAGAAATTTCCCGGAGTCTTTTTTGTCAAAAATTTCGGAGACGAAAGTCTCCGCTGCTAAGGAGATTTAGAAATGATGAAGTTTTCCCTTTTGAAAATCAGGGGCTTGGCGGCTCTTGCCCTGCTCTTTGCGCTTTTAGTTACGGCTGCGCCGGTTGTTCTGGCGCAGTATGACTGCGACGTGCCGGTTCCGGCGGAGACGCGCAGCGGCTCGATTGCCGCGGGCGACCCGACGCAGACGAGCCGCGTTTTCCGCGACGGTATTCCTTCGAGCTGCACGGGCGGCGTGCCGACGCAGGCTCCGGTCACCGGAAGTTACCGTTATGACCAATATACTTTTACCAATCCGACCGGCTTGGATGCCTGCGTCAAGGTCTTTCTCGACGCGACGGGCTGCGGCGGAACGGCGAATAATACGACGCAGGTCAACGCTTATTCGACCTTTAACCCGGCAAACGTTTCGTCGGGGCTGATCGGAAAGCCGGGATTCAGCACTATCGCCACCGGCTCGTTCGCATTTCCGGTCGCGGCGGGCGCGTCGTATACCGTCGTCGTTCACGAAGTAGTGGCGGGCGGCGGCTGCACCAACTACAGCCTTCGCATAACCTACAACACTTCGTGCCGCCAGTCGGGTTTTGACCGCTCCGCGGACGGGCGCGCCGACGTTACCGTCTGGCGACCGTCGAACGGAACGTGGTACACGACCAGCCCGGTCAGCGGCGAGAGCTTTATCCAGTTCGGCAGCTCGATGGACATCGTCGCAGCAGGCGATTACACGGGCACCAACGCGACCGATTACGGCGTTTTTCGCCCGAGCAACAGCACCTGGTATTACGGCAGAAATCAAACGACGCCGAGCACGAATTTTGAGACGATTCAGTTCGGCGCGAGCGGCGACGTTCCGGTTCCGGGCGATTACGACGGCGACGGCAAACAGGACCCCGCCGTCTGGCGACCGTCAAACGGAACGTGGTATGCGCTGCGCAGCTCTACCAACACGCTGCTCGTCCAGCAGTGGGGACAAAACGGCGACACGCCCGTCTGGGGCGATTACGACGGCGATTTGATTTCCGATTTCGCGCTGGTGCGGGCGAGCGGCGCAAATTATCGCTGGCTGGTTCTGCAAAGCAACTTCAATAACGGCTTCGTATTGGGCTGCCCGACGACCGTCCCGATTTGCGCCAACGGCGTGACGTGGGGCTTGACGACCGACAAGCTCGTGCCGGGCGATTATGACGGCGACGCGCGCACCGACGTAGCCGTCTGGCGACCGACCGACGGAACCTGGCACTGGATTAGCAGCAACAGCAAGACGGTCGGAAACACGCCGGGCGCGACCAATTCAGCCACGCAATGGGGCGCGGCGGGCGATATTCCGCAACCGGCTGATTACGACGGTGACCGGAAAATGGACTTTGCCGTTTTCCGCTCCAGTTCCGACCCGACGCAGAACTTCTGGTATATCCGCAACAGCCAGACCACTTCTCTGACGGCAATCGAATGGGGACAGCAGGGCGACCAGCCTGCCACCTCGCCTTATAGAATCCAATAGCTTTCGGCTTTAGGCTGAATGAACGAAAGGCTTGAGAAAAATCTTCTCAAGCCTTTTTTCTTTTTTTCGGGCGCTGCAACCAAATCCGAATTTGACCGCATCTTTTACCGCATAACTGAAACGGACGGCTTCCCCAGGCGCAGCAAATTTGAAATCAGAAAAGGAAAATTGATTTATGAAGAAAAACGGTTTCCTCGATTCGATACGAGTCGCTTCGCCCTGCACCGAGGATTGGAGCGAGATGCGCGGCAGCGAAAAAGTGCGCTTCTGCGAGCACTGCGCCCACGAGGTCAACAATCTTTCGGCGATGACGCGCAAAGAAGCGATGCGCCTGGTCAAAAAATCCGAAGGCGGAATCTGCGTCCGCTACGTCAAAAATCCCGAAACGAATGCGCCGGTTTTTGCCGAAAAACTTTATCAAATAACGCGCCGCGCAGGTCTTGCGGCGGCTGGCGTACTCGGCGCGTCGCTGACGCTTTCGACGCTCGCCTACGCGCAGGGCGGGACAGTTCCCGCGCCGACCGAGCAAACGACGGTCGAAAAGACCGGCAAAAAACAATCCGACAGGGATAAAACCGAAAGCAAAACCGGAACGATTTCCGGCGCCGTGACCGACGTCGGCGGCGCGGTTATCGGCGGCGCGCAGATTACGCTTATAAACCAAACGACCAATGAATCGCGCTCGACGAGCAGCAGCAGCAGCGGCGAAGGACTTTACGAATTTAACAACGTCGCCGCGGGCACGTATCGACTCGAATCCGAAGCCGTCAATTTCAGAAAGCAGATAAGGACGAACATCGCATTCGACGGACAAAGCGAAACGAAAATCGAGGTCTCGCTTGATGCTTCGGAAACCATCGCTTTAATGGGCGTCGTCGCCATTGCGGCGGAATACGAGCAGCCCCTTTTAAGAGCCGTCTCAGACGAAAATTTTGAAGAGGTAAGAGACTTTATCGCCAAAGGCGCAAACGTCAACGCAAAAGATAAAAATTACGGCGAAGCGACGGCGCTGCACGTCGCCGTCGACGGCGGCAATCCGGAAATCGTCAAATACCTGCTGGATATGGGCGCGAAAATCAACGCCCGCGACAAGCAGCGGCGGACGCCCCTGATGTCGATTGACTACGACGCCACGCCCGAACTCGTGCGAATGCTGCTCGACCACCGCGCGAAGGTCAACGCCGCGGATGCGGAAGGCAACACGGCTCTGATTTTCGCGGCGGAATACGAAAACGACGGGGTTCTGCGCGTTCTGATTGATGCGGGCGCAAACGTCAACGCGCAGAACAGGAAAGGCAAAACCGCACTGATGGCGGCGGCTGAAAACGACAATTATGCGAACGTCAAAACGCTGCTCGAAGCCGGAGCCGACCCGCGCCTGCGCGACGCAGACGGCGAAACCGCGCTGGATTTGACCGACGACGAAAAAATCCGTGACCTGCTGAAAGCTCAGGAATAGAGGAAGAGTGATAAGTGATAAGTGATAAGTGATAGGAAAGAAGAATTTTCTTCCTTATCACCTATCACTTTTCACCTATCACTTCTAATCAAATCCGTCGCCAGTTTTCCCGAAATCAGAACCAGCGGAATGCCGCCGCCCGGGTGCGTCGAGCCGCCGACGAGGTAGAGATTTTCGATGTTTCGGGCTTTGTTCGGCGGGCGCAGAAAGGCGCTGAAAATCCCGTTTGACGAGACGCCGTAAATCGAGCCGCGATTGGCTCGGTATTTTTTTTCAAAATCGTCGGGCGTGATGATACGCTCAAACTCTATCGAATTTTCCAGATTTTCCAGACCGAAATCTTCCAGCTTTTTCACAATCAGGCTGCGGTAATCGCGTTTCTCCTTTTCCCAATTCGTCCGCGCGCTCGTGTAAGGCGCGTTGACCAAAACAAATAAATTTTCGCAACCCGCGGGCGCTTGCGCCGGGTCGGTTCGCGTCGTCGCGCAGACGTAAACGGTCGGATTCAGCGCCGGTCGCAAACGATTGAAAATCGCGTCGAATTCCGCCCGGTAATCGTCCGAGAAAAAAATGTTGTGGTGCGCCAGCGCGGGAAACCGCTTTTTCACGCCGAGCAGCAAAACGAAGCCGCTCGACGACGGTTCTAGGCGTTCGATGCGCGCGTTTTTCGCTTCAATTAAATTTCTGTAAGTCTCGACCGCGTCGGAATTGGCGATGACGAAATCGCTTTTTAACTCGCCGCCGCCGGCGAGCCGCACGCCAATCGCTTTTTTATCCCGGACGATAATTTTTTCGACCTCGCAACTCGTCCTGATTTCCGCGTCCAGCTCGCCCGCCAGTTTTGCCAGCGCCTTCGGAATCTCGTAGATTCCGCCCTTCACATACCACGCGCCGAGTCCGAATTCGACATACGGAATCAGCGCGAAAGTCGCCGGAGTTTGAAACGGCGACGAGCCGTTATAAGTGGCGAAACGATTGAAAAGCTGGCGCAGCTTCGGCGATTGAAAATAATTTCGGACGTGCGCGTCGAGCGTTCGCATGGAGGAAAGCGCGAGCAAATCCCTGAGATATTTCGGGCGCAAAAGCCTCGGCAAATCGTTCAGGCTGTGCGCCAGAAAAGTTTTTTCGGCAACCTCGTATTTGCGTTTGGCGTCGGCTAAAAACCTTCTGAAATTTTCGACCTCGCCCGGCGACGCCAGCTTTTCGATTTCGCTTTCGGTTTTTTCGAGATTCGTCGAAGCGTCAAAACGCGCGCCGTCCGACCAGAAATAACGGCAAATCGGTTCGAGCGGAACAATCTCCAGATAATCTTCGGCGCGTTTTCCGGCGAAAACAAAAAGCTCTTCCAGCACGCCGCGCATCGTCAGCAGGCTCGCGCCCGTGTCGAAATTGTAGCCGCCCGCCGCTTCGACGATATTCACCTTGCCGCCGACGGTTTCGTTTTTCTCCAGAACCGTCACGGCAAAGCCTTTCTTCGCCAGCCGAATCGCGGCGGAAAGCCCGCCCAAGCCCGCGCCGATAATGACTGCATTTTTACTCATCCGAAAAATTTACGCCGGAAACGCCGTCATTAAGCATATATCTTCCGTATCAGTCCTGTATATTATCTTTAAATTTATTCTTCGGATTCGCATTTTTCGTGCTAAAATCCGTAGAAGATTGTGACCGAGTCTTTCCTGAATCCGAAAAACGGCATCTAATAAAAACTGGAACTATGAAATTTTGTCCGACCTGCCAGACACGTTACGACGAAGAAATTTTGCGTTTCTGCACCAAAGACGGAACGCCGCTGGTTGACGAAAATCAACCGAAGTTTACGGCAATGCCGAGCGAAAGCTCGATTGATGTCGATGATGTCGCGGATGACGACGCGGGCGAAGAGACCATCATTCGCCGTAACCCGTCGAGCGTTCCGCCGCCCATTCCCGCCGCTCAGACGGAGCGCATCGTCGTGCCGACTTCCGAACCGGTTCGCGCCGAAAGCGCGCGCCAGCAGAATGTTCCGCCGCAACAGCCGCCAAAGCAGCAGCGAAAATCCAGCACGGCGACCGTCGTTCTGCTGACGCTGCTCGGCACGCTCGCCGTTTTAGGTATCGGTTTCGGCGGCTGGTATCTTCTGCAAAATAGCAATTCGTCGGACGCGAACCGCAGCAACGTCAACGTCAATACCAATCCTCCCAATTACAATACGAACACTAACGCCGCCGACAACTCGCTCGCAAATCTTAACCTTAATATCAATACCGACGCGAACGCGAACGCCAACGTCAACTCCAACGCGAATCTGAAAACGCCGACGCCGACGCCGACCAGAACGCCGACGCCGACGCCGACCAGAACGCCGA
>JALZHR010000487.1 GCA_030860665.1 Acidobacteriota bacterium | reverse complement strand
ATATGAGACATCTATCAAAGTTCGCCATTTCTTGTGCCTTCGTTATCTTTGATATCGGCAATGTGTTCGGTCAAACTCAAAGCTCATCTCCTACGCCGGTTTCCTTCAATGACTGGACGAGTAAGGATTTCCTGACGTTAATACTTCAGGCTGTCGGCTTGCTTACCGGCGTTATCTTATCTTCTTTACAGTTAAGAAATTTAGTTTCAAAATCGCGCTCCACTTTGAAAACGGATGTTGAGATTTTTAAAATGCTGAAACCTGAAGACCCAGGTTATGAGCATCTTAAAAAACATGTAGCTAAATCTATAGAAAATATCTATTCGTCTTCCGAGCGGCGAAATTTTATCGGAATCAAAGTGTATAGTTGGGATGATTTCATATTGGGTGTCGTGTTCTTATTAATTTTCCCGATAGCAACATTTTATCTATATCGCTATGGTTACAATGTATGGGCTTTAGTTACTGGTTTTCTAGTTTTGGCGGGTATAGGCGGAATTTTGAATGGGTTAGATAGAAAGAAAGCGCCTAAAAATAATAACGAAGCATAACAATTCAATGGACGTGAGGGCGCAGGCAGCTGCTTTGTTATCAAGCTTGCGTGGTGAAATTTAGCGGACTTGGCGGCAGTTTCGCCCGCGTCATCTCAATCGTTAGGCGCGTCGGGGTAAAGACCGAACAAGTCATTGCGCCGAAGCGCGAAACAGCAACTTTCTCAAATACGTTGTCATTGAAATTTAAACTTGCAGCCGGCGGTTTCACGCTCAGTGAGCTGCGCCGTCAGGCTCTGTGCGGTAGGAATTATGTTTCATCTGAATAAACAAAAAATAGTAGTCTCATTCGTCATTTGCCTGCTTTTAAGCGCAGCGAAAGTTTATGCCTGCGGTTGTGTCGGCACACCAAATGTAACTTTAGAAGATGTGGTCGAACATTCGGTTAAAAAATCAAAAATGGTTTTTGCCGGAAAAGTTGCCGGTTTTGAATATCGCAAAGGCATTCCCAATGAATATTTGCAATCCAGGCAAATCGATTACGAAACGAAGGTCGTCAGATTTCAAGTCCGGCAATGGTGGAAAGGCGAAGCGCCGGAAGAAATTTTCCTGGTAACGGATGAGACGAGAAACGCTGACGGAACGGCGAGCAATTCCAGTTGTAATTACGATTTCAAAGAAGGCGAGAGCTATTTAGTATTCGCCTACGGCAAAGAAAACGAGCTGCGAACAGGTAAATGTTCGAGGACGCAGCCATTGAATAAAGCCGATGAATATTTAAGGATTTTAGGCGAAGGAAAAGAACCTATCGGAAAGAAAGTCGAGCCGCAATAATCAATGGACGCGGGGCGGAAACAGATACTTTCTTAACAAGTTGTCCTTTGACCCCAAGCTTATTGTGTAACCAGTCTCCGCCAACTTCATCTCAACAGTTCGACGGCAGTCGTGAGATAAACGAGATACATTTTGCGTTTATCCAGTGCAGTTTCAGCCGCATTGAATAAACGGCGAAACTCTTTCGCCGATGCCGATTATCTTCGCCGTTTAAAGCCGGTCAATCAAAAATATTATCCGTTTTCTTTCTTTTCCGCTTTCGAGCGTATTTTTTTGCTCGATTTTCACACTGTTTAGCAGTAAATTAATACAGTAAAACTTATTCCGGGTCGATACGCGTTTTCCGGCAATCGGGACAACGTTTTAGGAGGGCAAAATGGCAAAGAAACTTTTATCTTTTTGTGGAAGATATTTGCAGCCGCTGCTCTGCGGCGTCGCGTTTTTTGTTTTCGCGGGAAACGCTTCGGCGCAAAACGCGACTTTCAACGTGCAGAATCATCCGATTTTCGCAAACTCGCAAGTAGCCGTGGATTTGAACGGCGACGGCAGATTAGACCTTGCGGGCGCGGGATTTTTAGCGGCTAGCGTGATGCTCAATAACGGCGACGGCACGTTTCGACCGAAGGTCGATTATCCGGTTTCCGGCGCGACGCAGAGCATCGCCGCCGGAGATTTGAACGGCGACGGGAAAATAGACCTCGTCGTTGCGATTAATAATCAGCAGATAGGTCTTGCCATTCTGTTCGGGAACGGCGACGGGACGTTCGGCGCGCCGGTTCACTACCCGAACACTTCGGGATTCGATTCGCCCTCGGTCGCCGCCGTCGATTTGAACAACGACGGCAAGCTCGACATCATCATCATGCACAGCATCGCCTGTTACACAACACCGTGCGTTGCGGCGACAACACTGACCGAGATGCTCGGCAACGGCGACGGCACGTTTCAGCCCGCGCGTGAGCTTCCCGGCGGAGAATTTATGCACGTGATGACGACCGGGGATTTTAACCGCGACGGAAACGTCGACCTCGCCATCGGCGGCGAAAACACGCGGCTTTTTATTCAACTCGGTCTGGGCGACGGCACTTTTAACCGCCTGCCGCCGATGTCGCTCGTTCCCGGCGGCGACCTTTTCTCCGCCTGCAACGACGTTGACGTTACCGATTTTAACCGCGATTCGATTCAGGATTTGGTCGTCCCGCTCGGCAACGGGCAAGGGAATGTAGTTGTGCTTGGCAACGGCGACGGCACTTTTCGCGTGAGCGCGCGGATTCTCGAAAATGCCGTTAACGCGCCTTACAATCTGGCTGTCGCCGACTATAACGGCGACGGCGTTTTGGACATCGCCCGCGCGATGGCTAACGGCGACCAGGGCTTGATGGAGATTGCGCACGGCAACGCCGACGGCACGTTCCGACCCGTGGTGCGTTATCTCGTGCCTCCGTCGCAATCGAGCCTCGGCGGTATCTTCATTCTCGCGAGCGATTTCAGCGGCGACGGCAAACCGGACATTTCTCTGGCAATTGGCGGCGCAAACCACTCTTTAAATATACTGATAAATACGTCCGGCACGGCAACGCCGGCGGTTACGGTTTCGTCCGTCACATTGAATCCGAGCACAGTCACGGGCGGCGGCGCTTCGACCGGAACGGTTACTTTAAACACGCGAGTCCAAACCGCGACAACCATTCGCCTGGCGAGCAGCAGCGGCGCGGCGACTGTACCGGCAAGCGTAACGGTTGCGCCCAACGCTTCGTCGGCGACTTTTACCGTCAATACAGCGCAGGTCTCCGCGCAGACGAGCGCGACCATCACCGCAGCTTTGGGCAGTTCGCTGCGCTCGGCAAATCTGACGATAAATCCGCCTGCTGCTCCGACAACTGATACGGTCACGATTACGCGCGCCGAATACGAATCGTCGAAACGCACTTTGCGCGTCGAAGCTACCAGCACACGCTCAAATGCGACGCTGCAGGTTTTCGTCACGTCGAGCGGAGCGCTCATCGGCACTTTGACGAACAACGGCGGCGGCAAATACAGCCGTCAATTCAGCCTCTCGACGAATCCGCAAAGCATCACGGTTCGCAGCAATTTCGGCGGGCAAGCGACGAGGACGGTCACGTTGAAATAGCTCAAGCGGAACGCTCGTGTAACGCGCCGACGAACAAAACATTCGAGCGGGCTGACCGCCCGCTTGTCTCTCCATCTCGTTGTGTAGTTTCCCGGCGGTTGTCGTCTGCGGACGGGCAACCGCTCAATCCGGCGTTTGGCGTTTTTTATGAGCCTCAATCTAAACGAATATTCTTTTGAAGAATGGGTTAATTTTGTTTTTAATCATCCTGTTGCGACCTCTTCAACTGCCTGGTATTGGGATGATGAATGGGAATGGGAATCTGATTCGGAACATATTATTGAATACTGTATTCGACTTTTCCGCAATCCTGATTTTTTGCTTGAATGTTACAGTCCGGAACAAATAAATCAAGGCTTTTGGTTTCTTCTCGGAGCTACATTCCAGCTGCAGGATTGGCTCTGGAATAGAGATATTGACTGGAAACTGCGCGAAGAATGTATTTTGGCAATGGTTGATGTTTTTGAGAAAATGTTTGCCCGCTATCCTATTGAAGATGTTTGTTATATGTGGTGGGATTTGCTTCGCGATTTTAGCGATGACCAGGACCCGAAAGTGAAAGACGCAATGATTATTGCGCTTTCCAGGATTCTGGAATTTGATTCGCTTGATTGCCGGTTGAGCGCGCTGCACGGACTCGGACATCTTGAGCATAAAGGAAAGAGAAAGGTAATCGAGCAATTTCTCGCAGCTCAACCGGGGCTTGATGATGAAGTGAGAGATTATGCAATGGCGGCAATTGAAGGCAAGGTTTTATGATTTCATCAAATCGTTGCCAACGAGGCGGAAACAGCGGCTTTCATCAAACGTAACTTTTTAAATTTTACGTTGTTGCCAGCCGGTTTCCGCCCGCGTCGTCTCAATCTTTAAATTGCTTTTCAATATGCCGGGGAATGTCTGAAATGAGCAAATGGTCTGATGCTGACGAGTGGAAGCGACTGGTAAACGGCGAATCGTGCCCGATTTGCCGGAACGGAAAACCGACAAATATTATCGCCGAGCTTGATGTGTCTTATCTGACGGCTGGCGAGCGGACTTCGATAAAAGGCGCTTGTACATTGTTCTTCAAACGGCACGCGGTTGAATTGTACGAGCTGTCGCTCGAAGAAATTACGGCTTTTATGCGCGACGCTCAAAAAGCGTCAAAAGCCATACATCAGGTTACGCGGGCGGTGAAAATGAATTACGAGATACACGGAAACACGATTCCGCATCTTCACCTGCATTTATTTCCGCGATACGTAGGTGATGCTTTTGAAAATCAGCCGATTAACCCGCGGATAACAACGCCTCCCGCTTATGCCGCAGGCGAATTTACTGATTTTGTGTCAAAAATCAGGGAACATTTATAATTTTCCGGGATTTCAAACAGGCTTTTTAGTTAAAACTTCCAGCATCTGCGCGTGAATCAAGCCGTTGCTGGCGCAAATCGGCGGCGCGTAGATGCTGAAAGGCGTGTCGTCGTAATAGGAAACGCGCCCGCCCGCTTCGTTAATTAATAAAAGTCCGGCGGCGACGTCCCACGGGTTTAAGCCTTCTTCCCAGAAGCCGTCGAAGCGACCACAGGCGACATACGCCATATCTATCGCCGCCGAGCCGTCCCGACGGACGCCGCGCGCGTTCAGCAGAAATTGGGTTAAATGATGCGCGAAATCCTTTCTTTGGGCGAAATCATACGGAAAGCCGGTGACAATCAGAGCGTCGCCGAGCTTTTCCGTTTCGGAAACGCTGATTTTTCTGCCGTTCAGGCTCGCGCCCTCGCCTTTTTCGGCGGCGAAAAGCTCGTCGCGCGTCGGGTCGTAGGTCACGCCGATGACGATTTCGCCGTCGTGCTCGAGCGCGAGCGTCACGCAGAAACACGGGTAGCCGTGCGCGTAGTTCGTCGTGCCGTCCAGCGGGTCGATAATCCATTTCCAGCGGCTTTCGCCCTCGACGGCGACGATTGTTTCGCCCGATTCTTCCGCCAGAATCGAATGGCGCGGGTAATAGCTGCGGACTCTCTCGACGATTAAACGCTCGGAAGCCAAATCGGCTTCCGTGACCAGATTAATGTCGCCTTTTTTCGAGATTTCGATTTTTCGTCCGAATTTTTCGAGCAGGATGTGACCGGCGTCTCGCGCGGTCTGGATTGCGAAATTGAGCATTAGTTAATTTCACAGCGTCGGCGGTCAGGCTGTCAAGCAGGACTTTTCGATTGATACGCTTTTGAAACCCGCTCGGCGGCGGGACTTTCCCGGAAGGCTTTTCCGAAAAAGACCTTTTGAAATGCTCTCGCGAGCAAAGCCGCCCGCTCCGTCCGCTGAAAATAAGCCTTTATTTAGCGAAAGAAAATATCGACGTAATCAGCCACCGCCTCGCACGGGTTGTCAATCTGCTGCAATCGCCAGTATTTTCTTTTGCCCGTGATTTTGAAGGTAAAATCGCCTTCGCGCACGCACGGCTCGCCGCCGTTGATGTGGCTGACGCGCGTGATGATTTTTCCGCTGAATGAAAATTCCTTAGCCTCGACCGAAGTGATTCTGCCGTCGACCGTCAGATAATCCGCGCCGCCGCGCTGCCGCTGGTTTCCTTTCAGATACAACACGCCGCCGCGCTCGGTCACGTTTGCCGCGCCGAAATAATCCCAGCTAATCCATTGCAGGGCGAGCTTGTGCCTGCCGAGCAGCATCGCTTTGGCTTTCGCGTCGCTGACGGCGGTTTTCTCGCGCTGCTGCGCGAAGGCTGAAACGCCGAAAACGGAGATAATTAAAAGACTCGTCCAGATTATTTTTTTAAACATAAAAAACCCCACGGTTTTAGGACGCGACTTTCAATTCGTTTTTGCCGCTTTTGCCGGTTTGAAAAATCGCGCGCTCAGGCGCAGAAATTCCTGCACCTGCGTGTCCCAGTAAATCCAGTTGTGACCGCCGGGAAGCTGCCGGAATTCGTGCCGGATTTTTTTCTCGACCAATAGCTGCATAAAATCGCGATTGCTCGGCGCGAATATATCTTCGGTGCCGCAGTCGAAATAGAAAAACGGCAGGTCTTTCGTTTTTTCGCCGGGCATTTCGCGCGTCATCCGGAAAATGTCGTTTGCCTGGCGCGCCTCGCTTCCTTCGCCGCCGAAAACATTGACGATTGATTTGGCGGTTCCGGCGCTGGCGTTTTTTTCGTTGAGCGAAGTCGCGGCGAGCGCGCCGCTGAACGAGCCGACGAGAACGAATTTTTCGGGATATTTCAAACCGAACTTAAACGCGCCGTAGCCGCCCATCGAAAGCCCCGCAATCGCGCGGTTGTTTCTATCGGCTGCGGTGCGGAATTTTTTATCGATTTCGGGAATCAGCTCGCTCGTGATGTAGGTTTCGTAACGGTCGTTCGGAATGATTGAGTTGTCGGAATACCAGCCGTCGCCGCCTTCGGGCGTAACGATAATGAATTTGTTGTACAGCGCCGCGTATTCGGCGAGCTTCGTCTTGTCCGTCCAATCGTTAAAATGCCCGGTCAGACCGTGAAGCAGATAGACGACCGGATAACGCTCGGCGGCTTTACCTGGCGCGTCGTAATCGAGCGGAAGAACGACGCGATAAGGCATTTCCCGCGCCATCAAACGGCTGTCGAGCCGCAAAGTCCGAACTGTGCTGAAAACGGCGCGCGAGTCTGTTTTTTCGGACTGCGGTTTCGTCTGCGGCGGCGATTGCTGCGCCGACGCCGCAAAAACTAAAGCGGCGAGCGCGAGCCACAGCCAGAGAAAACGTCTGAAAATCCGGCGTTTATTCATTTCCAGTAAATTTTAAAAAGATTTCAGCCGCGAATCAAAAGGCGGAAAACAAACAGCCTCGAAAAGGCTCAAGGTTAAAAAGCAAAGAATAAATTAAAGATTTTTTTTCCTCGCCTTTCGCCCTTACCCTTTCGCCTTTCCTAAAACCAGCGTCCGAACCAGCTGCCTTTGTTTTCTTCGTGATGCGCGATTTGCGCCAGCTCGCCCGCGTCGAGCCAGACGCCGTGACAATTGTTGCAGATATCGACTTTAACATTCTCGAAATCCGATTCGACCAGAGTGCCTTCGCATTTCGGGCATTGCAGCGTCGTGGCTTGCGCCGCTTCGGCTTGGAGCTTCGCCCGCATTTTTTCGATAAGCTCCTGCTCTCTGCGGCGAAAATATTCGTTTTCCAACGCCTGCGCGCGGTCGTCTAAAGTTACTTCCGATGACATATTTTTTTTCTCCTTAGAATAGAATTTGATTTAAGAAAAAAATATCAGACAAAACGGGAAGTTCCAAATGGCGAGAGAGTAAGCGGTGAGCAGTGAGCGGTAAGCGGTGAGCAGTGAGTAGAATTAGATTCGAG
>JALZHR010000466.1 GCA_030860665.1 Acidobacteriota bacterium | reverse complement strand
GGTAAAGCCAGCCTGACTTCTGAGCAGATACCACGTTCCGTCCGCCGGGCGATAAACCGCGTAATCGGCTTTTCCGTCCGCGTCGTAATCCGCAACGACCGGCTTATCGCCGCTCGCGCCGAATTGTAGCGCGCCTGATTGATTATTCTGTAAATTCAGCACATACCAGCTGCTGTTTGACGGGCGATAAACGGCAAGCTCGGCTTTACCGTCGCCGTCGAAATCCGCAGGCTGCGGCACGTCGCCCGCCGCGCCGAAATTAATCGCCGCAAATCCGGCGGTCGAGCGCAGCAGATACCACGCGCCGTCGCGGAAGACGGCGATGTCGGTTTTGCCGTCGCCGTCGTAATCGGCGGGCGCGAGCTTATCGGTAGAAATTCCGAATTGAACTGCGGTAAAGCCCTGGCTCGAACGATTCAGATACCAGACGCCGTCCGCCGGGCGAAAGACCGCGATATCCGCTTTGCCGTCGCCGTCGAAGTCGAATTGCCGCGACGTCGCCGCTGCCGCCTGCGTCACGGTAAAGGTTCGCGCGCCGAGCGAAACGGTCGCGCTGCGAACGCCTCCGGTCGTATTCGGCTGAACGTTGAAAGTCACCGTTCCGTCGCCCGTCTGCTGCTGCGTCGAAGTTATCTGAATCCAGCTCGCGCCAGTCGTCGCCTGCCACGTGCAGACGCTTCCGGCGGTTACGGCGACATTTCCGCTGCCGCCGGACGCGCCGAAATTAACCGCGTTCTGGCTGAGCGAGAACGGGCAGCCGGAAGGCTGCTGAACCTGGAAAGACCGCGTCGCCGCCCCGTTTGAAACCTCGATTGTTCCGGCGCGACCGCCGCTCATATTCGGCGCGACCGAGAAATTCAGCACGGCTCTGCCCGTCCCGCTCGCGCTGGAATTTATCGTGATAAAGGAAGAATTGGTCGAAGCCGTCCACGAGCAGCCGAGCGGCATATTGATATTAAAGCTGCCGCTGCCGCCGGTTACCGGAAAAGCCTGCGCTATCGGCGACAGCGTAAAGGCGCAGGCGGTCGTCGAAGTTTCCAGATTCAGACTCCAATTGCCCGCGATGCTGCCCGCATTTTCGCCGTTGTCGTCGACGACGAACAATCTCCACGTTCCGTTCGGCGCGCTGCCGTAAAAAGCGTCGAGCAGCGTCGCGCCGCTGGTCGCGCCCTGCGGAGCGGGAGCGGGAAACGCGTCGCCCGGCTCGAAATCGGTCGGCTTGAAAGTTCCCGACGCGAGCGGCGCGCCGTCGGGCAGATTGGCAGCCGCATTGTCGTCAAAAGTTAAATTAAGCCCGCCGACTTCGGTGTTTCCACCGACGTCCGACATCAAAACGATGCGCCGCCCGTTCGGCGCGACCAGCATCACGTCGGCGTCGTCCGGCGCGGTGTGGCTGAAATTCGAGAGCGTCACGGTCGCTCTGGTAATCGTTCCCTGATTGCCGGAAATTTGTTTTTCCGACGCGTAGGGCTGCGCTGCGCCGATTTCGGGAATGGCAATCGCGTCGGGCGAGCTTTGCACGAAAATGTTCCAGCCGCCCGAAACGTTGCCGGCGTTATTGCCGCTGTCATCGACCAGAAACAGCTTCCACGCGCCGTTGGCGGGCGAGCCGTTCAGCGCCGAAAGCCTCGCTCCGGTCGGCGCGCCCTGCGGCGCGGGCGCTGAAAAAGCGTCGCCCGGCTCGAAATTCGTCGGCTTGAATGTGCCGCTCGCGAGAGCGGAATTGTCGGGCAGCGAAGCGGTCGCCGCGTCGCTGAAAAACAAATTCAGATTCGTCGCCGGATTGCCGCCGCCGACGTCCGACATCAGGACGACTTTTTTTCCGTCCGGCGCAACCAGCAGCAAATCCACGTCGTCGGGCGCGTTATGGCTGAAATTCGTCAGCGTGACCTGCACGCCCGTAGTCAAGCCTTCGTGATTCGTCACGTTTATCTCCGAAGGATAGGGCGAAGCCGCGCCTAGGTTCGGAATCGAAATCGCGCCGCCGTTGATGCCCGAGATGGCGTTCGTGATTTGAATGCTGTCAATCCACCAGCCCGTTCCGGCTTCCATCGGGTCGGTCGCAATCCGCCAGCGCAGGCGGATGCTCTGATTGCTGGTGCTCGCCGGAAGATTTACTTCGGTCGTGATGTAACCGGCTTGCTGTCCCGTCCACGCGCGCCTGCCCGCAAAGGAACTGCCGAGCAGCGGCGTGTCGTAACCACCCGTCACAAACGTTCCGCCAGCCGTGACGATATCGGTAAAGCCCCCGCTGCCGATGCTGATTTCCAGCACGCCGCCGTCGAATTCAAAGTCGGTTTGATAAAAATGCCGGAAAATTAATTTGTGCGAGACGTTGCCGAGCGGGATTGAGGGCGAGACGATTTCGGAGACGCCCGCCGTGTTCGGGTCGTTCACAAAAACCGCGTTTGGCGGCGAATCGGGCAGATTCGTCACCGTTTTGAAGACGTCGATATCTCCCGTTTTGGCGGTCGTCCAGCCTGCCGGAAGCGCGGGCGCGGTCACGCCGTCGAAGTTTTCGCTGAAAACGACAATCGACGGCGCTAATTCGTCTTCCGCTTCCTGCGCCCTGACCGGCGGCGCGGCGCGAAGCCAGAAAATCGAAGAAACAATCGCCAGCAAACCGACGAGACCTAAAACAAATAATCGCGGAGAATACGCGGCGGATTTTTGTTGATTCATTAGACTTTTCTCACAGACCGAATAAAATCAGGCGCGCGGGCAGGTCGGCTGACTTTACGAAATACCAAAGCGCAGCGGGCTTAAAACTTTATCGATTCAAACTGCGTATCTACTGGAAGAAAGCGGCAGACCGAAATATGAAAGCGTCGGCGAAGAATTATCAACCTTTTTGAGAAAATTGGCAAGAACGTCTAAACGCCCGCTTCTTTCCGTTCCGCCGATTCGCCGCTAAATAATTGCCTTTTCCCGATAAAAGAGTTATAAATCAAAGTTATCTTTTATCGCGTTCAACCATATCCTGCCCAATTGAACGGATTACTTGCTTGATTGTTTCGGGCGAAATGCCCGGGAGAAAAAGAAATAATGTTAATAATATCTGATGCCTGTCGTCGTCAACGCGGCATTCGGCGGCTTTCGGCGCTCGGCGTTTTCTGTTGTCTTTTACTGCTGCTGACGTTCGGCAATGCTGCCGTCATTCGGGCGAATACTCTGCCCGAAGACGCGCCGGTTCTGATTAGCGAGCCGAATTCCACCAGAGCTTTAGTGACCGTCGCCAACGGAAAACGCGGCGCGAGCCTGCCGACCAGAATCGTCCAGCCCGGCAGGCAGACAATCGTCACGTTTTTCGTCACGAACCTGAAGGATTTGCTCGAAGGCGAGGGCGCAAACGCTTTTCGCGCCGAACTTGAAGACTCGAACCATTACCGCTACCCGCTGGAAATCGTCCG
>JALZHR010000462.1 GCA_030860665.1 Acidobacteriota bacterium | reverse complement strand
GTTTAGCGGCGTCTGGGGATTTTACAGCGTCGTCGGTCCGATTGTCGGCGGCTTTATCACCGACCAGTTGTCGTGGCGGTGGGTTTTTTATATCAACCTGCCGGTCGGGCTGGCGGCGGCTTTGATAATCGGTCTGGCTTTGAAAGAGCCGAAAGTTCACACGCGACCGGCGATTGATTACGCGGGCGCGGCGCTTTTGATGGCGGCGATTACCTCGCTGATGCTCGGTTTGGTCGAGGGCGGAACGGGCTTTACCGCGCTGGTTTCGCCGCAGAACCTGGCGTTTTTCGCCGGTTTCGTCGTCCTGATGGCGATTTTCGTCTGGGTCGAGCGCCGCGCCGCCGACCCGATAATCCCGTTCCGGCTTTTCCGCAATCGCACGGTCGCCGTCTCGGTTTACGCCGGATTTCTGGCGGGCGTGTCGATGTTCGGCGCGATTTCCTTCGTGCCCCTGTTCGCGCAGGGCGCGCTCGGCTCGACCGCGACCGAAGCCGGTTCGCTTTTAACGCCGCTGATGCTGAGCTGGGTCGGGATGTCGGTCGTCGGCGGGCATCTGCTTTTGCGCGTCGGTTATCGCCCGGTCTGCATCGTAGGGTTCGTTTTTCTGACCGTCGGTTTTGTTTTCCTGTCGCTGTACGAGCGCGAAACGGCGCGTTTCTGGCTATATGTCGATTTGGTTTTAATCGGCGCAGGGCTCGGCTTGACGATGCTGACGCTGCTGATTGCCGTCCAGCACGCGGTCAAACGGACGGAGCTCGGCGTCGCCACTTCGCTCAATCAATTCGTCCGCTCCATCGGCGGCGCGGTCGGCGTGGCGATAATGGGCGCGGTGCTTTCCGCCGGGCTGGCGGCGCAATTGAATCAATCGGCGCAAAGCGAAAACGCCGCCATTACCGTCGAGCAAGCCGCCGAATTCGCCGCCAATCCGAACGCCCTGATTGAGCCGCAGGCGCAGGCAAACGTTTCGCCCGCCGCGCTCGACGTCCTGCGCTCGTCGATGGCAAGCGCGATTCACAGCGTCTTCTGGGTCGGGACGGTTCTGTCGGCGCTGGCGCTGCTGGTTTCGCTGTTTCTGCCGCGCACGCCGGGGAAGGAAACCGATTCGGCGGCGACCGATTCCATAGATGGAGAGACGCGAATGGAATCAATGCGGAATTGATAAGACACAATCTCCGAAACGGGAATTTTTCGGGCGGAAGCGGTTTTCGACGTGAAAACCGCTTTTTTTTTATTCTGAAACCGCGATTCTCATACTGCTGAAAACGATTTGCGCGGGAACACGACTTCGGCTCGCCGAACAAATATTTTCCGCCCGCGTCCTGAGTGACGGCTTCGACGTATCTTGATTAAATTTTAAAAGTAAAGTATAAGGTTGAACTACTTACCGCCACAAAACAGTTTTACTGGTATTTACTTGAGTGATATGCCCGAAAGCGCGATGCCGCAGCCGCGTTAAAAAGAGAAGAAATAGTTATGAAAAGAATCGCTTGTTTATGCGTCATCCTGCTTTGCGCGGTAAGTTCCGCCTTTGCTCAAAAGAGTAAATCTAAAACAGCCGCGGGTAAAAAGGCTGCCGTCTCCGCATCGTTTGCCCAGGCGGAAAAGGCTTGGAAAGTATTTTTCCCGAAGTTTAAAGATGCGGTGAAAAATAAAGACAGGGCATTCATAAAAAGCGTTATGTATAAGGAATTCGAGTGCTGGGGTTGGGACGCCTGCGGCGATGAAGTTACCGTAAAACCGAACGAATCCTTATTTCGAGAGTGGGACGATAATGAGGAATACGGCTGGAAGGATTTATCCGTCTCATTAAGTAATGGAAAATTCGCTGCTGCAGAGAAAGATTACCGGGGAATTTACACAAAAAGTATACATACGGAATCGGATAAGAGCATTAGTTTTGAATTTCATCGCGGAAGCTGGTGGTTCAGCGGTTTCAGGTTTGTCGAAGGCGCGTAACTGTCGGCGGCTTATAAATTAAAGTGCGCGAAATATCTTTAATCCGAAATGCGGAAGCGAAAATCGGATGCGAATAAGTTTCGCAAAAAATAAGGGAATTATAAAAATGAATTTTTACCGGAGAATCGGTTCGATTTTAGTTTTATTAATCTGTTTAAGCGTTATAACCGCGACGGGGCAGACCGTGACGAGAACGCCGCCGCCTCTGAACACGATTCCGAAGGCGACGCCTGAAACGAATGCCGACCGGACAAAATCGTTTCTCGAAGTTCTGGCTGAACGCCTGTCCAAAGTCACGCTCGGCGACGGCAAAAAGCTGACGGTTGAAAGATTCTGCCCGCAGAATAACATCGTCACCCGCCGGATTTTGAGCGAATACGGCGCGATTTTCGTCGGCGACGGCGAATATCGCCCGCTTTGCTATTTTACGGACGAGAATCACCTGCAAACAATTCAGAGACAGCTTTTAGCCGAAAGCCAGCCGGAAATCCTCGGCGGCGTCAGAATCGAGCTTCAGCCGGCGGCGATGGAAGCGCTGCTGGAAGCGGTCAGGGAAGCGAGGCGACAGGGCTTAGCGATTACGCCGCGCGGCGGCTCGATGGCGGCGCGGCGCAGCTTTGCCGACACCGTCGGGCTTTGGAGCAGCCGCGTTAATCCGGGCTTGAATCATTGGGTCAGGCGCGGCAGGCTGAGCGCCGGTGAGGCAAGGCAGATTCGCAGCCTGCCGCTGATGCAGCAGGTTGCCGTTATTCTCGAACTGGAAGATAAGAAAGGAATTTATTTCAGCACGGATTTTTCCAAATCGATTCTTTATTCGGTCGCGATGCCCGGCGCGTCGCAGCACAATTGGATGCTGGCGCTGGACGTCGCCCAGTTCGGCAATCCGAGAGTGCGCGAGATTCTGGCGAGACACGGCTGGTTTCAGACGGTTTATTCCGATTTGCCGCATTTTACTTATTTAGGCGTTAAGGAGAGCGACCCGGTCGCCAGGGAAAAACGCCTGCGGGCGCTCGGGCTGCACAGCAAATCAATCGGAAATCAGGTTTTCTGGATTCCGCGAATGGACGCGGGGCAGCAGTAATGATAACGGCAGCAGCAGCAGCAGCAGCAGAAACTCTTTTGAATAGCGAGGTGTAAAAGATGATTTGTCCGAAATGTCAGACGGAAAACGACGCAGCCAATGAATTTTGTAATGAGTGCGGGACGAGGCTTTCGACCGGAGGAACTCAAAACGAATTCAGAGAAAATCCGCCGCTCGAAGCGAAGATTCCGAAACCCGCCGACGAAGCGCCGATTGAAGCGGGCGTGTCGAAAACCGAGCAGAAAACCGAAGTTCTGCCCGCTTCCGAAGTCAATTCGGCAATTCCTGCGGCGGGAAAAAAAGACGAGATTCCGCCGACACGGATTTTCGGCGGCTCGAACGGCGGTGCAGGCACATCGCCGCTTCACGGCAATGAATCTTCCGCGCTCCTCGGACGAGTTATCGACAATCGCTACCGGCTCGACGCGTTTATCGGCGACGGCGGAATGGGCTACGTTTTTCGCGCCACGCGGCTGCAATTGGGAGACGCGGTCGCCATCAAGATTCTGCATCCGAAAAATTGCGGCGACTCGGAGTCGGTGGAAAGATTTCGCCGCGAAGCGCAGGCTGCCGCGCGGCTTAAACACCAGAACGCCGTGTTTATATACGATTCGGGCGTTACGGCGGACGACAACCTGTGCTACATCGTGATGGAATTGCTCGAAGGCGTCACCCTGCGGCAGATTATGCGCGAAAGCGGCGTTTTGCCGCCCGCGCAGGCGGTCGAGATTGTCAGCCAAATCGCTTCGGCTTTAGACCAGGCGCATCAGCTCGGCATCATTCACCGCGATTTGAAACCGGAAAACATCTTCGTTCAGAACCGGCACGGTCAACAGCAAATCAAGATTCTGGATTTCGGCATCGCCAAAATCTGCGACGTTCAGCAGCAGCAGCAGCAGCAGCAAGTCACCGGCAATCTGACGAAAGCCGGATTTGCCGTCGGCACGCCGCGCTATATGTCGCCGGAGCAATGCCTCGGCGAAGAGCTCGACCGGCGCAGCGACATTTACAGTCTGGGAATTATCGCTTATGAAATGCTGACGGGCATCGTGCCGTTTAATTCGCCGACCGACGGCGCGCTTTACACGCAGCACATCAGCCAGCCGCCGCCGCCTTTGCGCTCGATTAATCTGGGCGTTCCGGTGATGGCGGAACAGGTCGTGCTGCGCGCGCTGGACAAAAATCGCGCGGCGCGCCCGCAAAGCGCGGGGCAATTCGCGCAGGAGCTGCGAGCGGCGATAACCGCGAATAATTACCCGAGCTACGAATCGCAGACGGTCGTCACGCCGCTGCACACTTACCAGACGGGAAACACGAGCGCGCATCATCACATCGCCGCCGCCGCTGCTCCCGCCGCCAAATCGTCAAAGCTGCCGTATGTTCTGCTCGGCGTTCTGAGCGTCGTTCTGCTCGGCATTCTCGCCTATATGATTGTGCCGGGATTGTTGAAAAAGAACGTCGTCGTGCCCGACCATTTCGGGCTTTTCAACCGCAGCCGGGACGACCGCCTGACGGCGCTGCGCTTTAAGGAATTCAACAATCTTCTGAAAGGACGCGACGAATTGAAGGAAGATTCTTCGCTGCCGACCGCCGACACGAATCCGAATCTGATTCTTTACTCCGACCAGCAGACGATTCCGAGCGTCGATTTAAAGCTCATCAAGCTCGACACCATCAAGGACGACGGCAGCATCGAAAACTGGGAATATCAAATCGCGCCCGTTGACGGCAATCCGGAAATGAAGCAGATAAAAGTGCGCTCGGGCTTGCCGAAAGGCAGATACGCGCTGGCTCTGCTGAAGGGAAATGCGGACGAAGGCACGCACAAGCTCTGGGCGTTTCAGGTCGAAAACGGCGCGGAAAATCCCGCCGAAGCGCAAAAGATGGCTCTGACCCTAAAGCCGACGCCCGCGCCCACGCCGACGCCGCAGGTGATTACCAAAACCGTCACCGTTCCGTCGCAGACCGAGCCGGAAAGCGCCTTTTCCGGTCCGACCGGCGTCTGCTGGTCGAACGACGTCCGGCTGCGCAGCGCGCCGACGCAGAATTCCGCCGTCGTCGGCAAGCTCGCTCGCGGGCAACGCGTGGCGAAGCTGAATTATTCGTCGAATATGGAGACTTTTAAAGGCGTTACGGCGGGCTGGTATTACGTCCAGACGTCGAACGGCACGACCGGCTGGGTTTTTGCGCATTATATTAGATGAGAAAATTTATGAAAAATAAAATGAGCTGGAAAAGCATTCTGCGAAATTTGACCGGCGTCGGCGTGCTCGCCTTCGTCTCGCTGTCGTGCCTGTGCGGCGG
>JALZHR010000444.1 GCA_030860665.1 Acidobacteriota bacterium | reverse complement strand
ACGCGCGGGCTTCTGCCTTTTAAATACTTTTCGATGAGAGATTTTTCACCCCAACCAAACACCGGAAAGGCTACAATCGAGCCGGAAAAACTGAAAATTCTTTTGTGGGACATCGACGGAACGCTGATGCGCTCGACCGTCAGAGGCGCTTACAGGGAATATTTCGCGCGCACGATGGAAAAGGTTTTCGGCGGCGCGGGCAGGCTGGACGAGATAATGCCTTCGGGTATGACCGACACGCAGATTATCTACGAATCGCTGCGCGACGATGGCTTCACGCCGGAACAAATTCTAGCGAAAAAGGAAATTCTGCTGGAAATTTTTAAAAGCGAGATGCTTGCCGCACTCGAAAAAGGCGGCGAGCCTTACGAGGTTTTAGGCGGCGTGCGCAAAATTCTGGACGAAACCGCCAAAAATTCGCGCTTCATCAACGCTCTCTTGACCGGAAATCTTTCGGTCGCGGCGGAAATCAAATTAAAATCCGTCGGGCTGTGGCATTATTTTGAAAACGCGCCGAACGTCTTCGGCGAAACCTCGCACGACCGCCGTCACCTGACCGCCGCAGCCGGAAGGCTTTTCAATGATTTCTACAAATTCGATTTCAAGCCCGAACAATTTATCGTTATCGGCGACACGCCGAACGACATCGCCTGCGCCCGCGCCTTTCGCGCCCGGGCGGTCATCGTGGCGACCGGCAGAAATCACACGCCGCAGGAATTAGCCGCCTTCGAGCCGGATGTTTTGCTGGAAGATTTGCGCGATACGAAAAAGGTTCTGGAAGTTTTGGAAAATCTATAATTTGGGCTTTGCGCAAAAATAAGGAAAAGAGCGATAAATCGAAAGCAGAATTTTAAATTCTGCATTCTGAATTCTAAATTATTTCGGAGAACATTATCCGAATCAATTTATAATTTAGAATTTAAAATTCAGAATTCCCTTTCTTTAATTTTTGTGCAGAGCCTATAATTTCGCCGCGCAGTATTTGCAGAAAACCGCGTCGGCGTCGTGTGTTTCGGCGTGGCATTCGGGGCAAACCTGCGTCGAGACGCTTTTCGCCGTCCGCGTCAGCTCAGCCGTCACAATTCCGGTCGGAACGGCGATAATCGCGTAGCCGATTATCATAACCAGCGAGGCGAGAACTTTTCCGAGCGGAGTTTTCGGCGACAAATCGCCGTAGCCGACCGTGGTCAGCGTCACGATTGCCCAATAGATGCTGGTCGGAATGTCCGTAAAACCGTGTTCTTCGCCTTCGATGACATACATCAGCGCGCCGATGACCGTCACCGTCGCCAGCACCGCGAACAGAAAAACGCTGATTTTGCGGCGGCTCGCGCTGAGCGCCGAGGTGATGACGCGCGCTTCGGTCAGATATTCCGAGAGCTTCAGAATGCGAAAAATCCGCAGCAGGCGCAGAACGCGAATCGTCAGCAGGTAATGCGTGCCGGGAACGAGCAGGCTGATGTAAGTCGGCGCAATCGCCATCAAATCGACCAAGCCGTAAAAGCTCAGAGCGTAGCGCAGAGGCTTTCTGACGCTCAAAAGCCGCAGGAGATATTCAAACGAAAACAGAACCGTGAAAATCCATTCGACCACGATAAGAGCTTCGCCGTAATTTTCGCGGATGCTTTTGACGCTCTCCAGCATTATCACGACGAGGCTCAGAACGATGAGCCAAATCAGCGTCAAATCGAAGGCGCGCCCGGCGCGCGTGTCTGCCTCGAAAACGATTTCGTGGAGACGGCTTCGCCAGCCGGAGGAATTCGGACGCTGTTCTTCACTGTCTACGACTCGCACAGAAATTATTTAATCAAACCGCGAGCTAAAACGCCAGATTCAAATTAAAAATCTCAGGTGCAAATCGCCAGTTCCATCTCTTCCGCGACGGCAGCAGCCGCCGTCTGCAAAACGCGCCGCATAGGACTTCGCAGATTTCGCATCATCTCGGCGAATCCCTGAAACGTCAACTGCTGCTCCTTATCCGACAGCGCGATTTCCGGCTGCGGGTGAACCTCGACAATCACGCCGTCTGCGCCGATTGCCAGCGCGGCTTTTGCCGTCGCGCCGATTAAGCTGCGCTTTCCGGTCGCGTGCGACGGGTCGACGATGACCGGCAGATGCGTCATTTCCCTGACCAAAGCGACCGCAGCCAAATCGAGCGTGTTGCGCAGCGAATTGTCGAAAGTCTTGATTCCGCGCTCGCACAAAACGACCTGCTCGTTGCCGCCGTGAAGCAGATATTCCGCCGCCGAAAGCCATTCCTTAACGGTCGCCGACGCGCCTCGCTTCAGCAAAATCGGTCGCTTCGCCTTCGACAATTTTCTGAGCAGGGCGAAGTTCTGCATATTTCGCGCGCCGACCTGAAGCATATCGGCATAATCGGCGACCAGCGCGACGTCTTCCTCGCTCATCACTTCCGTCACGACGGGCAAGCCGGTTAAATCGCCCGCTTCGCGCAGGATTTCCAGCGCCTCCAACCCTAAGCCCTGAAAGTCGTAGGGCGACGTGCGCGGCTTATACGCGCCGCCGCGCAAAAGCGTCGCGCCGTGCTGCCTGACGGCGAAAGCGGTCGAGATGGTTTGCTCGCGCGATTCGACCGAGCACGGTCCGGCTATCACGACGGCTTCGTCGCCGCCAATCGGCACGTCATTAATCCACACGATTGTCTGCCGTTCCTCGTCGCCAGCCTCGCGCGAAACGAGCGGAAGCGTTTTGTTTGATTGCGTTTTAGCCGGAATCTTTCCCGTCCAGGCGTCTAACATAATTTTATACCTCTAATAATTGCGATATTATTTTCTTCCCAATAAATAAAACCACGTCACGTTTTCCGCGTCGTCGGCGATGTTTTCCCGCAGGATTTTTCCGCCGTAGATTTCCGCGGCGCGGCGGCTGCCGATGGCGGCTCGCGACGCGTCTTTTCCGGCAACGATTTTTTTCACGCTCGAAGCCGTGTCGTCGCCGACGACCTGCCGGATTTGCGGATTTTCCAACAGAAAATTTTTGCATTGCTTTAAGGCTTCGGCGTGCGATTCGATTTCCGAAATGCTTTCAAAATCCGCGCCCGGCGTCCCGACCAGAACGTGGCGAATTTCCAGCGGCAGCTCGCCGAGAACGCGCAGGTTGCTTTTATTCAGCAGCTCCAGCGGCTTTTCGATAAAGCCGAGAATCTTGTTTTTCAAAGGCACGACCGCGTAGAAAGCCCTGCCCGAAAGCAGCGTGTCGAAAGTCTGCTCGAAATCACGACAGCACAAAATCTCCGCATCCGCGCCGACGATTTTCTGCGCCGCTTCCTCGCTGTAAGAGCCTTCGATGCCCTGAATAGCTACTTTTTTCATCCGAAAATTTTCGTTCCTTTATCGATGATTTTGCCGATAGCTTCGACCTGAACCTGGCGGCATTCCTGAATAATCCGTTTAAAAATCCGCGCGATTGAATCGTTTTCCAGCGCGCCTTTGCCGCCGCC
Source organism: Acidobacteriota bacterium (assembly GCA_030860665.1). Lineage (GTDB taxonomy): Bacteria > Acidobacteriota > Blastocatellia > Pyrinomonadales > Pyrinomonadaceae > JALZHR01. Next base: position 6,184 of record JALZHR010000444.1, on the reverse strand, counting down.
ACTGTTGCTGCTGCTGCGGGCGCAGGCGTTTCGCAAAATCGCTTCCTCGCGCTCCAAATCCACAATCGGCAAGCCCGCCTTGGCTTTAAGAATTCCTATTTTCTGTGCGATACGCGCGCGCCGGTTGATTAAATTCACGATTTCCGCGTCGATTGCGTCAATCTCGTTTCGCCATTCATCCATTTTCATTTTCTGTTTACCTCCAAAAACAAAAAAGCCGTGAATTTTATCTTCACGGCTTCGGGTCTTAAAATTTTGCTTTTCTTTAATTTCTTATACGCAAAACCTCGCCTTCAGCCGTTACGCTAAAGTAAAAGCTAAAATAAAAGCTAAAGGTCGAAGTAAAGTTTCGCATTTTGATTTCTCTAAACTTTTGACTCGCGTTCAAAAGTTTTATAAATCTAACCCAAGTCGAAACGCTTGTCAACAAATTTCGGAAAAATATTGAAACGCCCGACTCTTTCCGGATTCGCTACGTTCGATGAAATCCGCGCTCGATGTCTTTCATCGTGAGACGCAGAATTACGGGTCGCCCGTGCGGGCAGGTCGTCGGCGAGGATGTTATCAGCAGCCGGTCAATCAGCCACTGCATTTTTTCCGGCGTCAGCTTCATATTCACTTTGACGGCGGCTTTGCAGGCGAGCGACGCGGCTATCGAATCGCGTATATTTTGTTTTGCAGAACCGCGTTTTTCGGCGTCAACCGTGTCGAGAATCTCCGCCAGCAGATTTCTGACTTCGGCGGGCGGCAAATCGGTCGGGACGGCTTTTATCGCAATCGTTCTGCCCGACAGGCGCATTAAACCGAAACCGACGGCTTCCAGCTCGGCTTCGACCTCGCCGAAAGCGGCGGCTTGCGCGGGCGTCAAATCCAGCGTTTCAGGCAGAAGCAGGTTTTGCGATTCGATGCGTCTTTCGGTTTCCTTTTTCCGAAACTTATCGAACAAAATCCGCTCGTGCGCTACGTGCTGGTCAATCAGAAGCATTCCTTCGTCATCGACCGCGATGATATAGCTTTCGTGAAGCTGTCCGATTGGGCGGATTTTCGACGAGGAAAGCTTTTCCAGCTCGATTGATTTCGGCAGGCGTTCGGCGGAATTGACCGGCGGCAAAACCGCATAATTGCGGATTGCGGATTGCGGATTGCGGATTGGCTCGTCTGAAATTTGTGATTTCAAATTTGAACTCTCAGACTCGGATTGTAAATTTCGGTCTGCTTCTTTCGGGTTTTGGACTTCCGCAAACCAATCTGACGCCGTAAACGGCGCAGACTGTTGCGTTCCTGTTTCTCTGCTCTGCGCGGCTTGTTCAAAATCGACGGAAGAAACGGGCGTCTCAAAATTCTGAGCCTGATTTGTTTCAAAATTCTGCGCCTGATTTTCCTTTTCAATTTCCTGAGATTCCGGATTCTGCCGGAAAGTCTCTCGACTTTCGACTCCCGACTCTCGAGTCGTTTCCGGCGTTTCAACCGAAAACTCGATTTTCGGCTGGTAATCTTCACTTGCTTTCTGTGAAAAATCCCGGTAAATCTCTTTCCTGATTTCCGTTTCAAAAATATCCGCGTCTCCGTTTCTCCGCGGTTCAATCGCCTGCTCGCGCACGATTCCCGCATTTGCCAGCGCCGCGCGGACGGCTTCGGCGATTGATTCCTTGACGGCTTCCGAGCGGCGAAAGCGGACCTCGGTTTTCGCCGGGTGAACGTTTACGTCGATTTCCTCGTGCGGAATATCCAGAAACAAAAACGCGACCGGGTAAACGCCATGCGGCAAAACCGAACGAAAGCCTTCCAGAAGCCCGCCCGCGATGACTTTGTCGCGGACGAAACGCCCGTTGATGAAAAAATATTGCGCGTCGCGCGTCGTCCGGCGCTCGCGCGGCGCGGAAACGTAGCCGCTGATTCTGGCGACGAACTCGCGCCCGCCCGCCACGGGCAGAAGGCTTTCAATCAGAGCCGAGCCGAAAATCTGAAAGGCTCGCTCGCGCAAATCCTTCGCCGTCGAAACGCGCAGAACTTCCCTTCCGTTATTCGTTAAAGCGAAAGCAATCGCGGGATTTGCCAGTGCGTAATGCGTGACGATATTGGTCAGATGATAATTTTCCGTCGCTTCCGAGCGCATAAATTTGCGCCGCGCCGGCGTGTTGAAAAACAAATCGCGCACGGAAATCGTCGTTCCGGCGGCGCGCGGCGCGTCTTTGACGTCAATCAGCCGACCGCCTTCGATATAAACGCGCGTCGCGGCTGCGTCTTCGGCAGTTTTCGTAATAAGCTCGACCTTGGCGACCGACGCAATCGAAGCCAGAGCCTCGCCGCGAAAACCGAGCGTACGGATTTTTCCCAAATCTTCGAGCGTCTGAATTTTTGAAGTCGCGTGGCGCTCGAAAGCGAGAACCGCGTCGTCGCGCGTCATTCCGTGCCCGTCGTCCGCAACGCGCATCAGCCGACGACCGCCGAGCTCGATGTCGATTTGCACGCGCGTCGCGCCTGCGTCCAGCGAATTTTCCAGCAATTCCTTGATGACCGACGCCGGGCGCTCGACCACCTCGCCCGCCGCGATTTGATTTGCCAGATTGTCGGGTAGAACTTTTATTTTATTCATCTTTATCAAAGATAAATTATCTGGTGATTTTTTTCTTCCGCGCGCGTCGCCGCATAAAGCCATTCGATAAAGTTTTCGCCGTAAAGATTCAGAAAATAAGCCGCGTTCAACGTGCGTTCCTGCAGGGCTTTGTGCGGCAAAAGCGATGTGAAAAGCGTCTCGATGCGGCGGCGCGCGGTCTGGTCTTTCAGGATTTCGGCGCGGTGGAATTTTTTTCTGAGCGCGCCGATGTGATACATAATCTTGCGGCGTCGCGTCGCCAGATTCGGCGACAAAGTCGGCTCGCTCTCGAGCAAATGGCGGTCGAGGCGATTGAGCTGCGTATTGATGATTTCCTCGACCTCGGCAAACTCGCGCGCCGTGCCGTCGGCTAAAAATTTCTCCACGATTTCGGCGAAAATCTTTTCTTCGCCGTCGAATAAATCCCTGAATTTCAGATTGTACCGGTCAAGCGTTCGCGCGTGCCTGGCTTCGATAATCGTAAAGCTGGCGCGATGTCGAATTGGCGTTGCCGGACGATTCAGAATCCGGTAAATTTCGGCGTTCTGCGCGAAATAAGCGATTTCCGCAGCGCCCCCGAAATAACAGGCGGTCGGCAGAAGATAATCCTGCACGACCGGACGCGCCAGCGCATTCGGGCTGAGATTCTGCGGCGAATTTTCGGCGATTTCGATTAATTCGTCGAGCGTGAAAGCCTTTTTCGCATCTTTCGCCTTGAAATTACTTTCCTTTGTTTTTTTCAAAGCCAGCCGTTTTCCGTCCTCGTCAATTAGAAAAAACGGGAAGAAATCTTCTTCGACCAGAACCTGCGCGTGATAATTTTCCGCTTCCAGCTCTTTCGTTCGTGAAAGCAAAGCCGCGCCGATTTCTTCGGACTTTCTAACGATTTCGACGAAAACCGGCGCGGAAAGTTTTTTTAACTTCTTGTTTAGAGGCGAAAAGATTATCAAGCCTTTCGAGGCGAAAATTCGGGCGATAAAGCGTGCAAAGCCGGTCGAAAAGGTTTCGCCCGCGCGGTAAGCTCCGGTTAAAAGCTCCTTCAGTTCGCGGCTGAACTGCGTGGAAAGCTGCGCCTGCAAAAGCTCTCCGATTGTTTCGTTAATCGTCGAGTCCAGCCGAATCGCGCCGACCGGCTGATTTTCGACGCGGGCTGCGGGCGCGTTTTCCAGCCCGAATAATTTCCCGTTTTTATCAATCGTAAAAGTCTTTTTGACCTCGTCGAAATCGTGGTCTTCCTCGGCAATCCAGAAAACGGGCACGGCTTTGATGTTTTGTTTCCGTAAATCTTCGGCGAGGCGAATGGCTGTGAGCGCCTTGTAAATCGTATAAAGCGCGCCGGAGAAAAGCCCGGCTTGCTGCCCGGTTACGACGGCGACCGCATCTTTTTGCCGCAGCAGATTTATATTTTCCAGAGTTTTTTCGCCGGCGCCGAAGCTGCGGTTCGTCTCTGCCAGAACATCGCACAGCGCTTCGCGGTCGATTTTATAATTTTCCAGAGCTTTCGCGGCGAACTCCGCAGGCGGAGTTCGCTTTTCGGGATAAAAACGGGCAATGTTTGATGAATCCGATTGAAAATCCAGAAACAGGCGCGATTGACCGCTAAGCTCGGCGAACGAAATTGTCTCGATTTTAAAAGGAGATTTCTGCTGTTGCTGTTCCTGCGGCAGAAGACCGACCGGTTCGTGACTCATTGGGCAATTATAAGATTCAATTCCGCCAAGTTACAAACGAAAAGGACGAATCCCGCCAAAGCGAGACTCGTCCCTGTTTTTTTTGATTCAGCTTGACGCGAAACTTAATTGCCGGTGGACGAAACGCGCGGGCGCGTCGTGTTTGTCGCGGCGGCTGGCGTTCGCTCCAGGCGGTAAATTCCCGACGAATGCGTTCCGACGAGAATGCGGTTCGGGTCGGTCGGGTCGAAGGTCATCGCCCAGTAGCGGCGACTCGCCATATTCATTTCTTTCGTATCGACGCGTTTCCACGTGACGCCCGCATCAGCCGACTGGTAGATGCCGCCGTTGGCTTCGAGCGCGCTGGCGACGAGAACTTCGTCCGGGTTGCGCGGGTTAATCAAAATGCTCGTGTAGTTTCCGAGCGGCAGATTTCCGCCGCGCCGCTGCCAGGTTCTTCCGCCGTCGCGCGAGAGATAAAGCGTCTGCATCGTGCCGACGTAGATTCTTTCGGGACGTTTCGGGTCAACCACAATCGCGCTGACGGGTGCGTCGTCCGGCACGCCCGCGACTTTCTGCCACGTTTCGCCGTCGTCGTGCGAAACCATCAAGCCGGAAGTCGCCGTGCCCGCCCAGATGGTCTGCGGCGCGACGGGCGAAGTGTAAATCGTGAAAACTTTTTCCTTCGCGTTGGCTTCACCGAAATAGATTTTTTCCCAACCGGCGGTGATGTCGTAGGTGCGATACAAGCCGCTGTCGGTTCCGGCGATGATTCCGTTTTTTCCGTCCTCAGTATGAGCCAGAATGTTAATCTGCTCGGTCAGAGCCGGAACTTTTCCGCTCGCGTCGACGGGCGGCGTAACCGGCGTGGTTTCGACAGGCGCGGTCTGCGCCTTGGGCTTGACCGCTGTTGTCGCTTTTTTGCCGCGTCTCGTAGTTGTCGTCGCCGCGCGTTTTTTCGGCTGCGGCTTCGGTTTCGGCGGCGTCAGATGCGTCCACGAAAGCCCGCGGTCGACGGAGCGAAACGCCCCGATGTTCGTGCCGAGATAAATCGTGTTCGGGTTGGCGCGGTCTTGCAGCATCGTATACGGCGAGACGCGATTGGCGACCAGATTTTTCATCGCGGGCTGCCACGTCACACCGCCGTCGTCGCTGATAAAGAAAAATCCGCCGCCGGTCGCGGTGTTATGCGTCGCCGCGTAGAAACGATTCGGGCGCTCGATGTCGGGCACGACCGAGAGCGTAAAACGGCTGGTAAAGTTGCCGTTGGTCGGCTCGAAATTTTTTCCGCCGTCGTTTGAAACCATCACGCCGTAATTATTGGTGGCGATATAGATGCGACTTGCTTCTTCGGCGTGAACGGCGATGGAATTGACTTCCAGCTCGCGCGAAGTCGTCATCATCCACGCTTTTCCGGCGGCGTTCGACATCCAGAAGCCTTCGGTCGTCGCAGCGTAATAAGTGCCGGAAATCGCGGGATTGAACTTGATGTCGCGCGTGCGGCGCGCCTGAGACGGAATGCCCTGAATCTTCGCCCATTTTTCGCCCTTGTTGAAAGATTCGTAAATGCCGCTGCAAGCCGAAGCAATCACGTGGTCGGGATTTTTCTGGTTGACCTCGATGGCGAAAACGTCCGAATCGTCAATCATCCCGTTTTTGATAAGCCGCCAGTTTTTTCCGCCGTCGGTCGTCTTGTAGGCGCGCCACGTCGTTCCGGCATAAATCAGATTCGGGTCGCGCGGGTCAATCGCCAGCGAGTCGATATTTACGGGCAGCGTGGAAGATTCGATTTTTTTCCAGTCGTCGCCGGAATTATTGGAAATCCAGATGCCTCTGACGCCGCCGACGAGAATGATATTCGGATGCGAGACGGACTGCGTCATCGCGTGAATCGCCTCGTTTTTAAGCTCTTTGGATT
>JALZHR010000375.1 GCA_030860665.1 Acidobacteriota bacterium | reverse complement strand
CGCGCGGAAAAATCGTTTTACGAAAGCGGTTCTGGGGCTTTCCGGCGGCATCGATTCGGCGATTGTCGCGGCGCTGGCGGCTGAGGCTCTCGGCGGCGAAAATCTTTTGTGCGTGATGATGCCGTCGTTGCCGCCGACCAGATTGACGAAAACAATCGGTTTTTTCTGCAATCTGGCGCGATGCGCGACCATATCGCAGCGCAGCTTGATTTTGCCCTTGTTGAACGGCGAAGCGTTGACGGCGACAATCATATCCGCGCCCTGCATAAGCAGCTCGTCCGCCGGGTCGACGTCGTATAATCTTTCTTTCCAGAAGGTTTTATCGTTCCAGAAATCTTCGCAGACGACGACGCCGATTTTGCGCCCGCCAATCTCGAAAATCTTTCGCGTGTCAGCAGGCTCGAAATAGCGCGGGTCGTCGAAAACGTCGTATTCGGGCAGCAACGTTTTGTCGGCAAATCCCATCAGTTTCCCGTCGTGAATGACGGCGGCGGTGTTGAAAAGCCTTTTCCCGTCGGTTTCCATATTCGGGCGAATCGTCCCGACGACAGCCGTTATTCCGCCGGCGGTCGCGGGAATTATTTTTTCCAGCGGCTCAAGCGAGTGCTCGATAATGTCGCGGTCTTGAAACCAGTCGAGCGAAGTGTAGCCGTGCGTGACGACTTCGGGAAAAACGATGATGTCGGATTTATCGGCTTTCGCCTTTTCGATTGCCGCGATGATTCTGGCGACGTTGCCGTCGATGTCACCGTTGGTCGTGTTGATTTGTCCGATGGTTACGCGCATTGTTCTGTTTTCTTCCTTCCTGCCCTTATCTCATTTTTGAAACTTCCAGAATTTTTTCTTCCAGCGCTTTGGAAACTTTCGGCGATGCGGTTTTAAACATTCCGTAAAGTTTACGCTCGCGAATGACAAAAGCCTGAGGAATTCCGTTAAATTCGGAAATTTTAATCGCGGCTTTGAAAAAACTTTCGTCAGCCGTGCCCATTTTATATTTTAAGTTAAGCATCCCGGCAAGCTTTATAAAATTTTCTTCATCGTCGGCATCGACGTTAACGCCGATTATTTCAACGTCGCTTGATGAAATTCGAGAATAAAGTTCGTTTAATCTCTCAGCCTGCCGGCGGCACGGAGTGCACCAGCTCGCCAGAAAAAATAAAACGACGGTTTTATTCCGGTAATCAGACAATTTTACGGGCTTTTTGCTGCCGGTCAGAAAAATATCGGCTTTTAAAACGTCATCCAGCAGATTCGGATACTCGACGCTCGAATCCGCCCGAAAGATAAAGACGCCCGATTTCCAGCGTTTCGACCTTAAAAGCCTCCGGTCAAAATCTTTCTGCCATCCGGCGGGAAAAGGCTCGACGGTCGAATCGATTTCAAGCCGCGAAAATTCGACCTTGTTGTCGCTTATCTCGCTGACTTTTTCGATGATTTTGTTTTTGACGGCTTCGCTCTGAACGACACCGGAGATGACATACTTAGAATTTTTAATTTCGATTTTGACTGACGAATTGTTATTCGGAGTTTGGGCGAAAAGCTGTAGAGCGGACAGGGCGACGAAAATTATTGAAAGAAAAACTTTTCCGAGCGGCTTCATACATTTTCAGTTTTATCAGATTTTTTAATCATTGTCAGGCGATTGCCGCGCTCGTTGTATTTCACCTCGTCCATAATGTTGTAGATAAAAAGAACGCCGCGCCCCGACGTTTTGAAAAGATTTTCCGGGTCGCACGGGTCGGGAATCGCCGTCACGTCAAAGCCTTCGCCTTCGTCCTCGATGGTAAAGCGCGCTTCCTTGACGGAAACGTCCGCCGTGATTTTGATGTTTTTTCGCGCGTCGAATTTATTGCCGTGCTTGACGGCGTTGACGAAGGCTTCGTCTAAAGCGATGAAAAGATTGGAGTTTTCCGAGCGGACGACGCCGACTTTTTCGACCCGCTTCATCAGGTAATCGAGAATCGAGTGCATCGGGCTGATGGCGCTCGGCAGCTCGAACTCGATGTTTTCGTGCAGATTCTGGACGACTTCTCTCTGGTCGACAAATTTCGTTTTGTAATCGAGCGCGATTTCGACCAGCCTTTTCAGCTCGTCCTCGTCGAATTCGTCGCGGCGGAAATTGGTGGCGCAGATTTTAAAGGCTTTAATGTTCTCAACATTACTTGCAGCGGCGGCGGCGGCGGTGACGGCTTCGACGTGTGACGGTGACAGGCATTCGGCGCAGCCGCCGTTGTTCTGGTTTGGCGGCGACGCAAGCGCTCTGCGGATGTCGTCCAAATCGGTGATGACCAAATCGAAATCTTCGATTTCCGGCGCGGCGAGCGCTTCGCGGCGGCTTTCGATTATCGTGACCTCGTGACCAAGCCCGGAATATTTTTCCCGCAGCGCGCTCGCCAGGTCGTCGTGGTCGTCGATAATCAGGATTTTTCTTCGCATCTTCACCTTTTCAAACGATTTGCGGATTGTTTCATAGACAAGACCCGCAACAAAATTTACGATAAATTCGGTTGCTTTGTTGCAAATAATAACCTAACTTGCTAGTTATTGCCTATCAATGCCGCGCAAAAATAAAAAATTTCGGGAAGTTTATCGTTTCGCGTCGCTTTCCGGCTATTCTTTCAGGCAAAGATGGCTGATTCGCCTCGCCGATTTCGCCTTTTACTGTCTGATAAATCTCATCGGAAAAACCGTTCGGTTCGAGAAGGAAGGGTGGGAAAATTTCGAGGCGATCGAGCGAGCCGGAAAAATTCCGATTTACACGTTCTGGCACAACCGGATTTTTCTCGGAACGTATTTTTTCCGCCGCCGCGGCATCGTCGTCATCACGTCGCAGAGCTTTGACGGCGAATATATCGCGCGTTTTATACAGCGTTTCGGCTACGGCGCGGTGCGCGGCTCGTCGACGCGCGGCGGCGTGGCGGCGCTGGTCGAAATGATTCGCCTGATGCGCGACGAACGCCTGCCGATGGGCTTTACCATCGACGGACCGAAAGGACCGAAATACGTCGCCAAAATCGGCGCGTGTTTGCTCGCGAAAAAAACCGGAAACCCGATGATGCCCTTTTCGGTCGAAGCCGAAAAGTTCTGGCAGGTGAAGAGCTGGGACAATATGCAGATTCCGAAACCTTTCAGCCGCGCCCGGCTGATAATCAACGAGCCGATTTACGTTTCCGCCGACGCGGGCGACGAAATTCTGGAAAATAAACGCCTGGAGCTGCAAAAATCGCTTGACGAACTGGTCGCGCGTGGAGAACAATGGCGGGAAAGCAAAATGCCCGCAAAAAAGTAGTTGCGTTAATTTAACTAAAGATTTAAAAATAAAGAAGTCTGATTGAGGAAAATTCCATGAAAACCTGTCCGAATTGTAAGAAACAATATGCCGATAACGTGGCGGTTTGTCCTGCTGACGGAACTTTTTTGGATTTGGATACGCCGGCATCCGGGACGCGGGCGACCGACCTGACCGAAGATGCAGTCACGCCGCACGTAGCTGAATCGGTCGACCGCGTCGGCACGGCTGCCGCCGAAACTTTTGACCGCGACGCGACGGGAGATTTCGGAGCCGGTCACATGGAAACGGTCGGCGATATAGCCGCGCCTTCAGCGACGGCGACGACCGCGTTTTCTCGAAACGTCGATTCGACTGACGACGACAGCGGCGGCGATTATGCGGAAAATCCGATGCTCGGCTGGCTCGTGCCGCTGATTATAGTGATTATACTGGTTATTCTGGGTTATATGTTTTGCAGTAAGCCCGGCACTCCGACGGCGAAGACGAGCGAAATCCGAACGAGCGCCGACGCGAATAGATTGATTTAAAAAAGAGAAAATAAAATCTTATCTTCTCGTTTATTTTAAATTTATTTCATTCTTTGCCGTTGACCGCGCAAAGGCTTTTCACGCTATGGTTTCCTGAGATTTTGTCGTCAACGAAACTTCCGATAGCTCATCCCGCCGCCGCTGCTGTTGCTCCGCCGCTGCCAGAAAACTGGCTGACAGCAAAACGAAAACAATCCAAACCGCATCCGCCAGAAGCAGGTGTCCAATCTGCATCACAATCGGCGCGAGCGTCAAAAGCGTTAATGCGCCGAAGGCAATCTGGACGATAATCAAAAGGGTCAGGACATTCGCCCAGCGACCGACACTGAAATTTCCGGCGGCTTTCGATTTAAGCCAGCCCGCCAGAAACACCAGAAAGACCGCGACCATAATCGACAAAATCGGATGACTGACGCGCAGGCGAAGCAGAATGTGTGACGCGGCGGAAAAATCTTTCGCCACGCCTTCCGTCAAAGTCTCGGACGGAAACAGCATACTACTCAGCGCGGCGACCGAGCCGGTCATTCCGACAAAGAAAATTCCCAGAACGGCGATTGCCAGAAACAATAAAACTTTCGGCTGCGCCTTGAAACCAAAAGATTTTCCGCCGCCGGCAAACCACGCCGTCAGGGTCAGAAAAGTCAATAAAATAAGCGTATTTATCAAATGTCCCGCCATCCAGAACGGGCGCGCGGCGGTCAGAGTCTCAGCCGTATTTCCGGTCAGAACGAGTCCCGCGCCGATGAGACCTTCAATTATCACAAACACCAGCGAGCCAACCGCGGCTTTCAGCAGATGCCCGTTTTCCGATTTATCGAAACGCCAAATCAGAAACGCCCAGACGACTAAAATTATCAGAAAAATTCCGTCGAGCGCGCTTGTTACACGATGCGAAAATTCGATTACGGTCTTCAATTCCGGCGCGGACGGAAGCACTTCGCCGTGACACGTCAGCCAATGCTGCCCGCAGCCGTCGCCCGATTTCGACGCGCGCAGGAAAACGCCCCAAAGGATGACCAGGACATTGTATGCCAGCACGAACCACGCGTATTTGGCAAAGCCCGACAGTTTTTTTTCCCTTTTCATTCTGGTAAATTCAAAAGCAGCAGTTGTTGTAGCATAGCACTTTGAATCTGAAATTTAAACGACCGCAAAATTAGATTCGCTTACTGAAAATCAAACGTTTTTCTACCCGTTTAAGTTCAGGAGAAGGCGGCGGCAGACGAGTGGAAAGTGCGCTCAGGAAGAATGACGGAAATTCCCGAATGAAGAAAGAACGAATTGACAAATTGCTGGTCGAGCTGGGTTTCGCCGATTCGCGGGCGAAAGCGCAGGCGCTCGTTATGTCGGGCGTCGTGCTGGTCGACGAAATGCGCGTCGAAAAATCTTCGCAGGAATTTGCCGCCGACGCGAAGATAAGAATAAAAGGCAGAACCGACGCCTCGAAATACGTCGGGCGCGGCGGCTTGAAGCTCGAAAAAGCGTTGCGCGAATTTCATATTACTGTAACCGAATATGTATGCCTCGACGTCGGCGCTTCGACCGGCGGCTTTACCGACTGTCTTTTGCAGCACGGCGCGGAAAAGGTGGTCGCGGTCGATGTCGGGACGAATCAGATGGTTTGGAAGCTGAGAAACGATTCGCGCGTCGAGGCGCGCGAAAACACCAATGCGCGTTATCTGAAACCGGAAGATTTCGCAGAAAAATTCGATTTAATCGTGATGGATGTTTCATTTATCTCGGTGACGAAAATTTTTCCCGTGCTGCCGCCGCTGCTGAAAAATACGGGAAAAATAATCACTCTGATAAAACCGCAGTTTGAAGTCGGGCGCGGCGAGGTCGGCAAAGGCGGCATCGTGCGGGAAACGGAAAAACACGAAAGAGTGATTAATGAAGTAAACGAACGGGCTATGGAAAACGGCTTGAAAGTTTGCGGCGTGATTGACTCGCCGATTCTGGGCGCGGACGGAAATAAGGAGTTTCTGGCTTTGTATGAACTCGGCGAAAACAAAACAAACGACTAAACAGGAAAAACTAATCGAAGGCGTCGATTATTATTTTGAAAACGGGTTGATGGTTTTAACCGCCCATTTTCTGCTGAAACGCGGCTATTGCTGCGGTAACTGCTGCCGTCATTGTCCTTATCCGAAAGAAGAAAAAGGCACTCTAAAGTAGAAATGTTTCCATTTCTTCTCTCTCTTCATTTCTCAGATTCGGCTCGGCAAATATGTTCGGCTTCGGCGCGCGTGAAATCGTAATCGGCGCGTTCGGCGAGCAGCAGGCAATTGCCAGATTTTCATAATCTTTCTGCATTTCTTCGTGCGACCTCAGCCATTCCAGCGTGTCACGCAAAAGCTGCGCGGCGTAGTCGTTTTCCGGCTCGATAATCCGGTAGTGCATCCATTTTCCCTCGCGGCGCGCTTCGACGATTCCGGCGTTTCGCAGATATGCCAGATGCCTCGAAATCTTTGGCTGGCTTTCACTTAAAACTTCCGTGAAAAAACAAACGCAGACTTCGTCCTGCCGCATCAGATTCAAAAGACGCAGGCGCGTTTTATCAGCCAGAGCCATAAAAAAAGTTTCCATATCGAAAAGAAAATCTTCGCTCATAGAAAAAATTTATCACATTTTCGCGAAAATGTCTTGACTATTAACTTGCCGGGTGCTACAACAGAATAAACATATTCGTTAAAGCGTATATGTAATATCGAAGGAGAACAAAATTATGTCAGACAACAGGGAAATCAAATCATTAAAAGCGCACTTAGCGCTCAACGTTAAAGACGTCGAGCGAAGCATCGAGTTTTACAGGAAAATGCTCGGCATCGAGCCGTCGAAAGTTCGCAGCGGATACGCCAAATTCGACGTTCAGAATCCGCCGCTGAATTTAACGCTCAATCAATACCCGTTTAACGAACGCGGCGCGCTGTCGCATCTCGGCATACAGGTTGCCACGACCGAAGACGTTCTGGCAATGCGCGAGCGCTGGATTGAAAAGGGTTTGGCGACGCAGGACGAGATGCAGACGAATTGCTGTTATGCCCTGCAGGATAAAACGTGGGTTTACGACCCGGACGGCAACGAGTGGGAAGTTTTCGTCGTTCTGGAAGACAATCTGCCGGAAACTTCGATGTGCTGCGTCGCCGCGACGGCGGACGAGACCGCCGTGACGACTGTATTAACGGCGGAAACGGAAAATCCGGTCGAAGCCGCTTCGTCGTGCTGCGCTCCGGCGGCGGCTGTGCCGGTCGGCATCAATCGCGCGGGCGAAAAATCCTGCTGCTAATTCGCAAAGCAGGCGCTTGAGAATCAGTTCTCGCTGAAACAATCACGCTTTTGAAAATCACAGTTTTTTCCACAGCCTGTGGAAATCGCAGAGGAAAAAGGAATCGGCGCGGCTGGCGGCTGGCAGCAGCATCTTTGCGCGTCTTTTAATCTCTGTTCGCGCGAACAGAGATTAAAAGACGTGCCGCGTCGATTCGTCTCTCGTTCGAAATTGCGGGCGCGAATGAATCGATTTCCGATTTGCGAGGCGCGCTTGATAAAATCAGGTAATAAATGCTCATCAAGCCGGAAACCGTAAAACGCACCGAACTGGTCGAGAAGATAAAAGAAGAGAAGCCTTTCCGATATATCGTGCAGAATCTGGAAAGGACGTTCGGCGAGCCGCAGCCCGGGCGCAAAAGCGACCCGCTGTCAATGCTCGTCAATATTATTTTGTCGCAGGCGACCAGCGACGCGAACAGTTACCGGACTTTCGAGAATCTGAAAAACCGCTTTAAAAACTGGGATGCGGTTCTCGCCGCCGACGAGAGCGAAATTGCCGACGCGATTCGGCTCGGCGGTCTGGCGAATCAGAAAGCGAAAGTCATCAGGAATATTTTGCGGCAGATTAAGGAGACGCGCGGTGCGCTTTCGCTCGAATTCGTCGAGAAGATGACGGACGCCGAAGCGCGCGATTATCTGGCGCAGTTTCGCGGAATCGGTCCGAAAACAGTCGCCTGCACGTTATTATTTGCCTGTCACAAGGAAGTTTTTCCGCTCGACACGCATATTTTCCGCGTTCTGAAACGGATGGGAATTCTGCCCGAAAAAATTGCGGACGCGAAAGCCCACGCCCTGCTCAACGAGCTGGTGCCGCCGGGAAAATTTTATTCGCTGCACGTCAACCTGATTCGCCTCGGCAGAAAAATCTGTCGCCCGCGCGAGCCTTTGTGCGAAAAATGCCCGCTCGTCGAATATTGCGATTACGGGCAGACGCGAATCTGAAACCGAATTCAAATGAGAAGACTCTTTTCCGAATTTTTAGCCGCGTTTTTTCTGCTGGCGGTAGTCGTCGGCTCGGGCATAATGGGTGAAAGACTGGCAGGCGGAAACGCTGCGGTCGCGCTGCTCGCCAACACTCTGGCGACGGGCGCGGGGCTGGTTTTTCTGATTCTGACTTTCGGCGAGATTTCCGGCGCGCAGATGAATCCGGTCGTCAGTTTAGTTGCGGTGCTGCGGGGCGATTTGAGCGTGAATGATTTTTTCGGCTACGCGGCGGCGCAGGCGGCGGGCGCAATTTGCGGCGTCGGCGCGGCGAATCTGATGTTTGATTTGCCGATTTTCTTTTTTTCCGCCAAAACCCGAAGCGGGACGTCGCAGCTTTTCAGCGAATTTGTCGCTACGTTCGGTTTGCTAGCCGTTATTCTGGCGACGAATAAATCTCGCCCGCAGATTACCCCGTTTGCGGTCGCCGCTTATATCACTTCGGCTTACTGGTTTACAGCTTCCACTTCTTTTGCCAATCCGGTCGTCACGATTGCGCGCAGTTTGAGCGACACTTTCGCGGGAATTCGTCCGGCTGACGTTTTGCCGTTCATTATTGCGCAAACGCTAGGCGCAATTGCGGCATATCTCGTTTTCAGATGGCTTTTACAGGAGAAATAATATGAAAAAAATTCTGATTCTGTGCACGGGAAACTCGGCGCGAAGCCAGATGGCGGAAGGGTTGCTGAAACATATCGCAAAAGGCGAATATGAAGTTTACAGCGCAGGCACAAAGCCTTCGGCGGTGCGTCCTGAAGCGATACAGGCTTTATCGGAAATCGGCATCGACATTTCGGCGAACCGCTCGAAATCGGTTGAAGAATTTGCGGGCGAAGAAATCGACTATGTGCTGACGGTTTGCGGCGGCGCGCGGGAAAACTGTCCTTACTTTCCGCCGAAAACCCGACTCGTTCACCGCTCGTTTGAAGACCCGGCGGCAGTTGAAGGCGATGAAGAAACTCGTTTAAATGCTTTTCGCCGGGTGCGCGACGAGATAAATAATTATCTGCCGGAATTTATCTCGGAAATCGGCGGTAAATAAAAAGGCGCGGTGTTTGCCGCGCCTTAACGTAAATTTGGAGTTGAGTTCGGAAAAGTTTTAGTTATCGCCGGAAGTCTGGGGCGTCGTTCTGTCCTGCTGACGTTTCTGACGAAACTCTTCACGACGTTTTTGTCTTTCCTGCTTGAGCTGTTCAAGCTGCGCTTTCTGTTCCGGCGTCAGGACTGCCAGAATCTGCTCGTGCAGTTGACGGGCGGCTTCTCTGCGCTGCTCGCGGAAGGCTCTCAGACGCTCCTGCTGTTCAGCCGTAATCGTGCCGCTGCGTTTGGCTTCGACGATTTGACGAAGCTCTTCGCGCTGAGTCTGATTGGCTTCGCGGTTGGCGCGCTTGCTTTCCAGAATGCCGCGAATCTGCTCTTTCTGCGCGTCGGTCAGGTTCAATTCGCGGAGTCCGCGCATTCCGAAACCGCCGCCGTGACCGCCGCGACGGAAGCCGCCTCCGCGCTTGCCTTCGCCGCCGCGTTTCCACGCTTTACGTTCCGATTTCTGCTCGTCCTGCTGCTGCGGCGTCGTGTTGCTGCGGTTGTCCTGCGCCATCGCGAATGAGCCTAAGGCGACGACGGCAAGTCCCGAAGTGATGCCGGTAAGAATTTTTCTTTTTAAAGACATTATAGTTTTGGTTACCTCTCTAGATTTTTTTGGTTGGCTTTTGCTTTCCGATACTTTTGATGCCCGGGCTATGCGTTTGGTCGAAGTATTTTGCCGATTGCGTGTAAAGAAATGTAAACCGATGCGAATGCAGAATGCGAAGCGAGGAGCTTTGCCGGCGCAAAGCCGTCTTTTCGCGGTGCGATTCCCGAATTTATAAGATTTATCGTCGAACTATTTTCGGCAATCTTATCGTTTGTGATTTAACATTTACGCGGCGGCAAGTTAAAATGCGATGTTTGAGTATCTATTTCGAGTTAGCAGATAGACAGAGAGAGCGGAAACCTTAATGAGATTTTTATCCGAGATTAATTCACCGGCGGACTTGCGCCAATTGCGCGTCGAGGATTTGCAGGAAGTGGCGAACGAGGTGCGGCAGTTTATTATCGAGACGACCTCGCGTGTCGGCGGGCACACGGGCGCGAGCCTCGGCGCGGTCGAGCTGGCGGTGGCGATGCACTATGTTTTCGAGACGCCGAAGGACAAACTGGTCTGGGACGTCGGACACCAGGCATACGCGCACAAAATCCTGACGGGCAGGCGCGACCTGCTGCACACCATCAAGCAATACGGCGGTCTTTCCGGCTTCCTGCGCCGCGAAGAATCCGAATACGACACTTTCGGCGCGGGTCACGCTTCGACTTCGCTATCAGCCGCGCTCGGAATGGCGGTGGCGCGCGATAAAAAAGGCGAGGATTTTCACGTCTGCGCGCTGATTGGCGACTCCAGCTTAGCGGGCGGAATGGCGATGGAAGCCATCAATCAAGCCGGACATCTGAAATCGCGCCTGATTGTTCTATTGAACGACAACGAAATGTCGATTGCGCCCGCCGTCGGCGCGCTGACTCGCTATCTGAACCGCATCAAGGAAGCGCAGAGCTACCAGCATCTGAAAGAGGAAATCGGCGACACTTTGGAAAGCGTTCCGAAATTCGGCGAGCGGCTCAGGAAAGCGGCGAAAACAGTCAAGGACGCGATTGCGGCGGCGGTTCTGCCCGGCGCGCTGGTCAACGAACTGGGCTTTAAATATATCGGATACGTCGACGGTCACAACGTCCCGATGCTCGTCCGCGCGCTGGAAGAAGCGAAAAAAGTCGACGACGGTCCGGTTATCGTCCACGCGCTGACGACCAAGGGCAAAGGCTTTCCGAATCCCGAAAAAAATTATTACGCGTATCACGCGACCGGACCTTACGACATCAAAACCGGTATCCCCGTGAAATCGAGCAAAGTTTCGACGCCGACTTACACGGAGATTTTCGGGCTGACGATGTGCGAATTGATGTCGAAGGACGAATCAATCGTCGCGCTGACGGCGGCGATGCCTGACGGCACGGGCGTCGACAAGATTCTGGAAAAATACCCGGAACGCTCTTTCGACGTCGGCATCGCCGAGCAGCACGCGGTCACTTTCTGCGCCGGAATGGCTTGCGAGGGCTTAAAGCCGGTCGCCGCGATTTACTCGACGTTTTTGCAGCGCGGCTTCGACCAGATTATTCACGACGTCTGCCTGCAAAACCTGAACGTCACGTTTGCGATGGACAGAGCCGGAATCGTCGGCGCGGACGGTCCGACGCATCACGGCTTGCTCGATATTTCCTACCTGCGCGGTTATCCGAACATCGTCCTGATGGCTCCGAAGGACGAAGCCGAGATGCGCGATATGATGCTGACGGCGATTGAGCATCCCGCGCCCGCCGCGATTCGTTATCCGCGCGGCAGCGGTTTCGGCGTCGATATTTCAGCCGAGCCGAAGCCGATGGAAATCGGCAAAGCCGAAATTTTGCGCGACGGCGGCGAGATTGCCGTTCTCGCTTACGGCTCGATGGTTTACCCTTCGATGGAAGCGGCGAAAAATCTGGCGAAAGACGGCGTCGAGACAACCGTCGTCAACGCCCGTTTCGTCAAACCACTCGACGCGGAACTGATTCTCGCGCTGGCGCAGTCGAAACGCCTTATCGTCACGGTCGAAGAAGCTTACCTGGCGGGCGGCTTCGGCTCGGCGGTGATGGAGCTGCTGGAAGAAAACGGGATGCTCGACACGGTGAAAGTCGTCCGGATGGGCGTTCCCGACCGCATCGTGACGCACGGCGACCCGAAGCTTTTGCTGGCAAAATACGGTCTCGACGCCGACGGCATCTATAATAAGGTGAAGGAAACCATCGAGATTCTGGAACAGCGCCGCGCCGGAAAAAAACGTCTTAAAACGCTAAGCTGAGTACATTTATCATTAAACATTTATCATTTATCATTTACCGGTTCTTATCGTTCAGAGATTCGATAAAAATATAAGTTTAAAGATTGAATGAAATATAAAATGATAAATGTTCAATGATAAATGTTAAATGTAAAGATTTATGAACAATAATAAAAACAGTAATTTTCTTTTTCTCTTTGCGGGTTTATTTTTACTCGTCGTCGCCGTTATCAGCGGCGCTTGCAGCGGCGGCGGCAGCGGCGGCGGCAATTCGGGCGGCAACAGCGCCCGCAACAATTCCGCGAACAGAACGAGCAATTCGGGCAGCGCGGTGCCGAATTACGCGACCGCTCCGGCAGGAGCCAGCCCCGCGCATTTCAAAGGCGGTCAGTCGGCAAAAGTCGTCATCGAGGAATTTGCCGATTACGAATGCCCGACCTGCGCGCTGCTGCACCCGACCGTTCAGCAGCTGCAAGCCGCCTACGGCGACCGCATCAAGATAATTTTCCGCAATTTCCCTTTGCAGATACACCCGAAGGCGTATGACGCGTCGGTCGCGGCGGAAGCCGCCGGGCTGCAGGGCAAATTCTGGGAAATGCAGAACCAGATTTTCACCAACCAGAAGTTCTGGTCGACCGCTTCCGACCATCGCAAAACTTTTGAAGATTACGCGCAGAAAATCGGGCTCGACGTCGAGCGATTCCGCAACGATGTATCGGGTATGGCGGCGAAAACCAGAGTTGACGCCGATATGCAGCGCGCCCGCGCGCTCAATGTCGGCGGGACGCCGACTTTTTTCATCAACGGCAGGCTGCTTTCTTACGAGGAAACAAAGGATTTTAATCTTTTCCGCCAGATAATTGAAGCCGAGCTGCAAAGAGTCCAGAGCAGCGGCGGCGGCGGCGGAAATCAATC
>JALZHR010000374.1 GCA_030860665.1 Acidobacteriota bacterium | reverse complement strand
TTACACGGACAATCCTTGCCGTCGCCGCCCCTGCCGCCGTTCTGACCGTTGCCGCCCATGCCGCCTCCGCCGCCTTTGCCGCCTCTGCCGCCATCGCCGCCTCTGGATTCAAAGAAATATCCGCTGTCGCGATTTTGAGCGGGAATATCATAGTAAATGTCGCCGCCTTTGCCGCCCTTTTCTCCCTTTCCGCCCTCTCCGCCAGTGCCGCCCGTATAGCCGTTTTCCCCGGCTTCCCCGGCAACGCCGTCGGCAAGCTGCGGATAGCTGGCGCTGCATCTTCCGCTCGGTCCGTCTGCCGCGGTCGGCGGGTCAATGGGCGCTCCCGTCGCGCCCGGGTCGCCTTCTCTGCCCTGCGCGCGCGGAGCGCCGTTTCTCTGCTCGGAATAATCCGACAACGAGCTTGTCGTCACCTTCTTATTCTTCGTCTGGCTCGCCCGCCATTCGGCATCGCCCTGCCCGTTGACGGAAATGGAAATATAGACGTTCTGAAGATAGTCTTCGCGCCTGACGAATTTAAGATTGAATTTCTCGGCGGTTCTCGAATTGACGGCGGGAATCCGCGCGGCGGTCAAACCCTGCTCTTTCAGAGCCTGCTCGAAAGTAGTTCCCAGATGCCGGTTGGCTTCGACGGGAAAGACGTAAACGTTTTTGCCGATTCCCTTGATTTCTACGCTCTTTCCTTCAAAGACGAGCGTTTTTGCCAGAATGACCGTGTCGCCGGTAAGCGTGACTTTTTCGGGCAGAATCAGAGTGTCGGCAATCAGAACGCCTTTTACGCTGTCGCCGGCGCGCAGAGTCGTCTGCATCTCGTTCATCTGCGCCAACGACGGCGCGATTTTTTCCCGCCAGTCCGGCAAAAGCAAAGCTTCCGGGTCGAACGGAACGCCTCTCGCCAGCAGCAGCTTTTTCGCAGGCTCGAAATGTTTTCGTGATTCTTCCGAATCCCGTCCGGTTTTGTTTTTTTTGTCGTCGGGAGAAACGATTGAAGTTAACGCGAGATTACTGTCGAGCGGCGAAAACGGAAAGAGAGAGAACGCCAGAACGATGGAAAAAAAATAATTTTTCATAAACCTTCCTTCTTGCTTTTCTGAAAAGCGCTAGCCAAGATGTGAACTGGAAGGTTGTTTGATATTGCTAAACAACCCAGGAAGTTGTCGGTCTCTAACCACAATAGACCTGCCGACATCTGCTGTCAAGATTTTTTTCGCCCCGGATTCGCTGAAAAATCTTTCCTTTTCGCCGTTTATAATATATAAGTAAAAAGAATCGCTTTCATAAGCGAATCTGAAAAGTTTTGCATCCGAAGCGGGCGGATTGACATCAAAATGGTCGTTAAAGCAAAACGCCGGAAAACGGTTTCGGACTTTTTTGCTTGATAAGCGATACGGGTGCTGTGGTATAATCCAAACCAGCCTTCCTTTGCGCTTGTTGATGGGAAGCCTGCCACGACACAAAACACACGGAGTAAAAATATTGATGTTCGGTTCCTTAAAGACTAAAGCCTTTTGGTTGTTTATCACTCTGATTGCGCTCACCGGCGCGGGCAATCTGGCGACGGTTTCGGCGCAGACGCCGCAGCCTTACCTGCCGAAAATCGAGGTACAGCCAAGCTCGACGCCGCTCGTGAAGAAAACCGGCGGCTCGACGCCCATCGCGCCGAACCCGGATATTCCGAATACGCTCGACACCTTTGCGGATATTACCGTTCCGGGCTATACGGGCATTCTGGTCGAAGACGAAAAAGGCAGAATCGTCAAGGAAAGCTACTCCGATTACACTTTCAACCCGGCTTCAAACGTCAAGGTCGCCACTTCCTACGCGGTGCTGAAAACCTTCGGTCCGGAATATCGCTTCCCGACCAATGTCTATTACGACGGCGTGATTGACAAAAACACGGCGACGCTTAACGGCAATCTTTATGTTTCGGGACGCGACCCGGTGTTTACCCTCGAACACGGCGTGGCGATTGCCGACGCGATGAACAGGCTCGGCGTGCGCAATGTCACGGGCGATTTGATTGTCACCGACCGTTTCGTGATGAGCTTCAGCGAATCGGCGCAGCGTTCCGGTCAGGCTCTGCTGGCTTCGCTCGACGCGGGCAAGCGCAGCGCCGCCGCCACGCGCGCGTGGCTCAATTTTCTGACTGCTTCGGGCAAACCGCAGCACCTTCCGAGCGTCAGCGTTGCGGGCGCGCTCTACGTCGACATCATCCCGAACACCGCCAAGCTCCTGTTTTCGCACGAATCCGCGCCGCTGCGCGAAATCGTCAAAGTGACCAACTGTTATTCAAATAACTTTTTATCCGAGCGCCTCGGCGATATGCTCGGCGGCGCTTACGCGGTCGCCCGCGTCGTGCAGTTGAACGCGAACGTTGCGCCGCAGGAATTCTCGCTGCAAACATCGAGCGGTCTCGGCATCAATCGCGTCACGCCGAAAGCGATGATGAAGCTTCTGAAAGCTCTGAAAACGGAACTGGCGCGTTACCGGATGACGTTTGCCGACATTATGCCGATTGCCGGAGTCGACCCGGGAACCTTGCAGAATCGTTTCAAAAACGGATTTTCGCTCGGCAGCCTGGTCGGCAAAACCGGAACGCTGGGCAATACGGACGGCGGCGTCAGCGCGCTGTGCGGCGAGATTAACACGCGCAACGGCGGCAAAATGCTGTTCGTGATTTTCAACCAGCGGGGCACGGTCGGACGTTTTCGCGGTTTTCAGGATTCGTATATCACGATGCTTCAGAATGAATACGGCGGCGCGGCTCCGCTCGGCTACACCACGGCGGCGCTGGCTCTGCGAATGTCGAAAACGCGCATCACCTACGCCGCTTCCGAGTCGGCAAGCAACTAAAATTTTTTAACAATCGAGTTTTTTAAAAGGAAGCGAATCGAAAAACGCTTCCTTTTATTTTTCGCCGAAAAAACGGATAATGAATTTTTTCCGAATCAATGAGCGACATCGAACAAACCCAGCCAGTCGAAAAAGAAGAACCCGAAGAAATTGCCGAGCCTTCGACCGAAGGCAGCGAAGAAGTCGCAGCCCGAAAGCAGCCGGAGCAACAGCAGCAGCAGCAGCAGCAGCAGCAAGACCAGTCGCCGCAACAGCCGCAGACAAAGCAAACCAGCGTCGCCAAATCCGCCGGAATCGTTTCGATTGCCGTGATGTTTTCGCGCGTGCTCGGTTTGGTGCGCGAGATGATTTTCGCCCGCTATTTCGGCGCGGGCTTTCTCTACGACGCTTACCAGGCGGCGTTTACGATTCCGAACGTTCTGCGCGATTTGTTCGCCGAAGGCGCGCTTTCCGCCGCTTTCGTCAAGGTTTTCACCGATTACCAGGTTAAAAAAGGCGAAGCCGAAGCGTGGCGGCTGGCGAGCCTCGTCTTCAACGCTTTAGCCGTAATCTTAAGCGTCGTCGTCATTATCGGAATTTTTCTGACGCCTTATCTGGTTTCAATCGTCGCTTCCGGGTTTTCGCCCGAAAAAGCCGCTCTGACGGTGACGATGACGCAGATAATGTTTCCCTTTATCCTGCTGGTCGCGCTGGCTGCGGTGGCAATGGGCGTGCTGAACACGAAAGGCGTTTTCGGCATTCCGGCTTCGGCTTCGACGGTTTTCAACATCGCTTCCATCATCTTCGGGCTGGCTTTCGCTTACTGGCTGTCGGGCGGCGGCTGGCTTTCCGGCGACGACCGGACGAGCGCGCCCGAAGCGGCGGCGCAATGGGCGATTATCGGGATGGCAATCGGCACTTTAATCGGCGGCGCGTTTCAGTTTCTGATGCAGGTTCCATCGCTCTTAAAAGTCGGTTTTCGCTTCTCGCCCGCACTGAGCTTTAGCGACGAAGGCGTGCGCCGCGTGATGCGCCTTATGGCTCCCGCAATTCTCGGAACTTCCGCCGTCCAGATAAACGTTCTGGTTAATCTGGCGGTCGTCTCCGGCATCGACGGCGGGCGCTCGTGGCTCAGCTACGCTTTTCGGCTGATGCAGTTTCCCATCGGCGTTTTCGGCGTGGCAATCGGGACGGCTTCGATTCCGGTTTTATCGAGAATGGCGAGCGAGGGCAAATTCAAGGATTTTCGCGACACGCTTTCGTCGTCGCTGAATCTGGTTTTTCTGATGACGCTGCCGTCGGCTTGCGGTCTGGTCGTTCTGGGCGAGCCGATTATTCGCCTGATTTACGAGCGCGGACAATTCGACGCCGCCGACACTTCGATGACGGCGTGGGCTTTAGCCGGATATTCAATCGGCTTGACCGGCTACGCGGCAATCAAAGTTCTCTCGCCCGCGTTTTATGCGCTGGACGACGCGAAAACGCCGATGATTATCGCCCTTTGCTCGATAGCGGTCAACGCGGCGGCGAGCTTTCTGTTCCGTAACTGGCTTTCCAATGTCGGCGTCTCGCCCGAATATCCGAGCGGCTTGGGTCACGTCGGCGTCGCGCTGGCGACTTCGAGCGTCGCGCTGGTCAACTTTTTCGCGCTCGCCCTGATGATGCGCAGGCGCATTTCGCGTCTGAACGGCAGACGGATTTTCTCGGCGTTTGCGCGCATCGCGATTGCCTCAGCCGTGATGTCGGCGGTTTGTTATTTCAGTTATTATTTTCTGCACCGGCAACTCGGCGGCGCGAGTTTCATTTTCCGTTTAGTCGAATGCTTCGTGCCGATTGCGCTCGGCGGCGGCGTGTTCTTCGCGGCGGCAAAGATTTTACAGGTCGGCGAAATCGACAAGATTTACAACGCCTTCGCCCGCAAACTAAGGCGCGCGTAATGAGAAACGATGAATGCGGAACGATGAACAAAGGAAAGTTTTGAGTTTTGAATTAACGATTTCCGTTAACTTATAGCGGATTTCATATTCGTGCGGCTTCCGAGGCAGAAGCCCGCGCGTGAGCAAGG
>JALZHR010000360.1 GCA_030860665.1 Acidobacteriota bacterium | reverse complement strand
CCGGAGTCTCGGTTCGCGGCGTTTGATAGTCGGTATTGTCCAGCCTGACGACCGTGCGCGGCTGCCGTTCAACCGCTCCGGTCGGGCGAATCCCGGTATTATTGCCGCCCTCGGACGTGCCTTTCACCTGCTCGCCGCCGCTCAAATCTCTCTGACGAGTAACCGGCTTTCTGTCCTCGAAAACTTTCTTTTGCCGAATCTCATCGTCCATCGGCACGCCGACTTTGCGCTCGATGACGCCGGTTTTCGCAACCGGCTCGGATTTGACGCGCGGTTTTTCGATGATGATTTCATTTCTTGCCGCCGCCGTTTTGCTGATTCCGACCGGAAGCGACGGAATTTCTTTAACCATCACGTCCGGGTCTTTCGACAGAACCACTTTGGCGACATCGAGCGGCGCGGTCTTCGCGCCTTTTATCTGACCGCCGAATTGCTCTTTGGCAACGGCGACCACCGCAGTCGGCGGAATCGACTGCAAAGGCGGAACTTTCGGACCTTTGCCCGGCAGCGGCGCGGGAACGACGATAGCCGGAGTCGGAGTCGGAGTCGGGTTCACGACGACGGTCGTATTATTCTTGATAATCGTCGTGTGATGGCTGTAGTAGTAATAGCTGTTGTAGTTGTAATAACCGTAATCATACGGCAGCGGATACCAGCAAATCAGATTGCCCGACCAGGTGACGACGACCAGCGCCGGATGCCACCAGCTGCGGCGCGGGCGATAACCGGCATACGGCGTCCAGACCCATTCGCCGTCGACGTAAACCCAGCGCCCGTGATGATAAGTCGCCCAGCCCCACGGTTCGTCGTTGACCCACGTCCAGCCGTAGGGCGGAATCCAGCGCCATTGACCGTAACGATACGGCGACCAGTCGGCGTAAGCGCCGGTCGAATTGCGGTAAGGTCGCCAGACCCAGCCGTATTTGCGCGTGAAAACCCACTCACCGTGCTCGTTTAAATCTTCCGCGCCGTAAATGTCGCGGTCGTAATATTTATCGTAATAGGCGTCGCGCAGCCGCCGGGCGATGCGCGCGTCGCGCTCGAGAACCCATTCGTCCCATTCGTCGGCATAGCGTGCGGCGTCAGCCGTCTGCCATTCACCCGCATTAGGGCTGCCGTCCAGATAAATCACCGTGCTTCGCCCGTTGCGCAGCGTAAAGGCGGAATTTTCCGAATAAACGCGCGCTTCCGCGCCGTCGGTCGCCGTGACGCGGATTTCCGTCGAATCCTTGTCGCCCGCGTCGATGCGGTACATTCCAGTTTTCTGGACGGAAACGGTCGTCTGCGGAGCGTCAATCTCGAAATACGCGCGGTCTTTATCAAAGCTAAAAACGCGCAGGCTCAAAGTTCCCTGCGGAAGGCTCAACGCGATGCTTTCATCTCTTAAAGTAGTAATTTTTAAATAAGAATTTTCCGCCAGGCGCAGAAACGAGTCGCGGTCGAATTGAATCTCCAGCCGCGAGTTCAGCTCGGTGGCAATCTGGTCGCCTTCGACGACGGGCAGATTCAGCGAAACCCGTTCCCAATCGTCGCTGCCCGCGCGCTTGATTTGAGCGTCGCCGCGCAGAAAGCTGATTCGCGCCACGCGCGCCGTAACTTCCGGTATGTAATCGTCGGCGACGACGGCAGCGGCGGCGTTCGGGTTGGCTAAAACGGCATCAAATAACAGAAAGGGCATTAACAGAACGAATGCCCGAAAAAGACTGGCTAAACGCATATACTTTCTCCTTGCTTACTAACTTAACTGTGTTGTATCTAACCTGCTTTTGTGGAAGAGAAAGCTGTTTAAAAACGCCTCAGCTTTGTTTCCGCTGCCAGCAAAAATTATGCCCTTCGTCGTTTTCAGCATTTTCTGCAAAGAATTTACTTGATTTTCCCGCGATTTCCAAGCGTTTTTCGCAGACCGTTATTCTAAATAGTCTGCCGCCGATACGAAATGGTGTAAAAGCGGCGAAAAACTTCCGCAAATTAATTTAGTGAAAAATGTCACAAACCTGCCAATCCGCTTCCTTGACCGCTAAAATAAGGCGTGATATGCTTGATTCTTTTGGAAGTGAGCGATTTTTTTCGCTGCTGACAGTAAGCAATTCATACTTTAGAAAATTGATTATTATGGTCGCTTTAGCTTTTGCCGAAGGCAACATGATTCAGCTTGTGCCGGACGGCACGATTCTGATTCACATTGCCCTGATTCTGATTATGATTTGGGTTTTGAACCGGACGTTTTTCCGCCCGATTAACCGGGTTATCGAGTCGCGCGAGAAAAACAAGGGCGGGCGTTTCGGCGAAGCCGAAGCGATTTTGCAGCAGGTCGCCGAAAAGAACGCGCGTTTTGAAACCGTGATGCGCGAAGCGCGCTCGGAAGGCTACAGCCGAATCGAAGCCGAGCGCAGCGCGGCGATGGCTGAACGGCAGGCGAAGGTCGAAGCGGTGAAAACGGAAGTCGAGCAAAAGCTCGCCGTCGAAAAAGAATCGCTGGCGCAGCAAGCCGAAGAAGCGCGCCGCCAAATCGCAGCGGAAGCCAGAGTTCTGGCGGAGAGAATCAGCTCGAATATTTTAAAGTAAGTTTTGACGCTTTTATCTGAAATTACGGATTTCAGGTTTCAAATCAATTTATGTTTGCATTTATCTTTAGCTTCATTTTTCTTTTCGCCGGCGGCGGTTCTGCGGCAGGAGGCGGCGGCGGATTCGCCGACTGGTGGCATACGCACGCCGACCCTTATCTGAATTATCCGGGTTTTGAAGCGTGGAAGTTTATGAATCTGGCGATTTTCATCGCCATTATGACTTATCTTCTGAAAAAGCCCTTGAGCGCGGCTTTCAAAGCCAGACGCGAGCAGATTCGCGCCGAATTGATTCGCGCCGAGCAGGAACGCCGCGCCGCCGAAGCTCGATTGATTGAGACGGAATCGAAACTGGCGCGCCTCGATGCGGAAAGAACCAACGTCTTGACCAGAGCCGAGCGCGAAGCCGAGCTGGAAAAACAGCGCATCGCCGAGCAAACCGAATTTGAAATCAGAAAGCTGCGCGAGCAGGCGGAAAGCGAAATTACGCGCACCGCGCAGCAAGCCAGACACGAGCTGCGCCGCCTGTCAGCCGAAGAAACCATTCGCCTGGCGGAAGAAATGATTAAACAGGGAATGACGCCGCAGGCTGATGCGCGCCTCGTCCGCAGCAACATTCAAGCAATCGGAGGTCTACAGCAATAATGAGTGTTGAAACCGTCGCTCGCCGCTACGCCCTCGCGCTGGCAGATGTCGTCGCGAAATCGCCGGAAGCGGAAACCGTCAGAACCGAGCTGAAACAATGGGAAACGATGATGACGGCAAACGCCGAGCTGATGAACGCTTTCCGCAATCCGGCTATCAATCACGCGGCTAAGGAAAAAGTTCTGGAAAACCTGCTCGAAAGGGCGAAACCGTCGCGCACGACCGCCAATTTTCTGCGCGTTCTGCTGCGCAACAATCGCCTGACCGAACTGGCGCAAATCAACGAAAAATTCGCTTCGGTTCTGGAAGAACGCTCCGGCGCGGTCGCCGCCAAGGTCGTTTCCGCGCGCCCGCTCTCGGTCGAAGAACAAGCGGAGCTGCAAAACAATTTACGCAGGCTGACGGGCAAAAACGTCAGTCTGAATTTTGACATCGACCAGAGTATTATCGGCGGCGTCGTCACGAAAATCGGCTCGACCGTTTACGACGGCTCCGTAAAGACGCAATTGGAAAATTTGAAAGAACAGATGATTCGGAGCTAGTGAAAAACGAATAACGAAAAGCGAATAGTTTTAAAACTTTCACTTTTCACTTTTCGCTTTTCACTTTTCACTTAAAAATATGGAAGCAATAAAAGCCAACGAGATTAACGAGATTATTCGTTCACAGATTGAAAATTTTGATTCAAGTATGACCGTTTCGGAAATCGGCACGGTCATCAAGGTCGGCGACGGTATCGCCGAAATTCACGGGCTGGAAAAGGTGATGGCGGGCGAGCTTCTCGAATTTCCGCACGCCGTGCGCGGTCTCGCCCTTAACCTCGAAGAAGACAAAGTCGGCTGCGTGCTGTTCGGCGATTTCCAGAAAATCAAGGAAGGCGACGAAGTGCGCCGCACAAAACGAATTATGAGCGTCCCCGTAGGCGACGCGCTGATTGGACGCGTGGTCGATGCGCTCGGCAATCCGATTGACGGCAAAGGCGATATTGTGACCGACGCCTTCAACCCGATTGAGCGTATCGCGCCCGGCATCATCGACCGCCAGCCCGTCAAAGAGCCGCTGCAAACCGGCATCAAGGCGATTGACGCGATGGTTCCCATCGGTCGCGGGCAGCGCGAGCTGATTATCGGCGACCGCCAGACCGGAAAAACCGCCGTCGCCATCGACACGATTATCAACCAGCGCGGCAAGGACGTGATTTGTATTTACGTCGCCATCGGTCAGAAAGCTTCGACCGTCGCCCAGGTCGTGAAAAAGCTCGAAGATTACGGCGCGATGGATTACACGATTGTCGTTTCGGCGACCGCGTCGGACCCGGCGGCGATGCAGTTTCTCGCACCGTATTCGGGAGTTGCGATGGGCGAATACTTCCGCGACAACGGGCGTCACGCCTTGACGATTTACGACGATTTGACCAAGCAGGCGGCGGCGTATCGCGAGATTTCCCTGCTGCTTCGTCGTCCGCCGGGTCGCGAGGCTTACCCGGGCGACGTTTTCTATCTCCACTCGCGCCTTTTGGAACGCGCGGCGAAAATGTCCGACGCGCGCGGCGGCGGCAGCTTGACTTCGCTGCCGTTTATCGAAACGCAGGCGGGCGACATTTCGGCGTATATTCCGACGAACGTGATTTCGATTACCGACGGGCAGATTTTCCTTGAATCCGATTTGTTCAACTCCGGCGTTCGTCCGGCTATCAACGTCGGAAACTCGGTTTCGCGCGTCGGCGGCTCGGCGCAGATTAAGGCGATGAAACAGGTCGCCGGAACGCTGCGCATCGATCTGGCGCAGTATCGCGAGCTGGCGGCGTTCGCCCAGTTCGGTTCGGACCTGGATAAATCGACGCAGTCGCAATTAGAGCGCGGAAAACGCCTGACCGAAATTCTGAAACAGCCGCAATATCAGCCGATGCCGGTCGAAGAACAGGTTTTCGTCATCTGGACGGCAACCAACGGTCATCTGGACGATGTAGCGG
>JALZHR010000334.1 GCA_030860665.1 Acidobacteriota bacterium | reverse complement strand
GTGCAGCGGCGCGTTGCGGATTTCGCCCGCCTGCGTTTTCGCATAGCCGCGGGCGCGATTCGGGATAATGGCGTAAACGTCGTCGGCGAACGTGCGCGTCATCCCGGCGGGCTTGAAAATGTTTTCGCGCAGGTAATCCATATAATTTACGCCCGAAGCGCCTTCAATCGCGCAGCCGAGCAAGGTGTAGCCCGGCGTCGAATACGCGTATTTCGTTTCCGGCTCAATCACCAAAGGGTCGTCCCTGAAAGCGGCGACGGCTTCGTTCAGACTGTTAAAATGTTTGGTGGAAAAAACTTCGTCGGGCTTATTGTGGCGGACGCCGCTGAAATGCACGAGCAATTGCCGAACGGTTATCGCAAACTGCTTATCGGGCGCGTCTTTCACCGGCTGCTTTTCCGGGTAAGCGGGGCAGTATTTATTGACCGGCGCGTTTAAATCGATTTTTCCCTTTTCGACCAGCTGCATCACGGCGACGGCGGTCACGGATTTGGTTATCGAAGCCAGACGATAAACGGTGTCGGCTTTCGCCGCGACGGAATTTTCCACGTCGGCAAGCCCGTAACCTTTCGACCACGCCAACCGGTTGTTCAGGACGACGGCGACCGACAGCGCGGGCGCTTTGTGCTGCGCCATCCAGGCGGCAATCGCGGCTTCGATTTTTTCTAATTTGGCGGGCGGAATGCCTTTATTATTTTGCGCCGGAACATCGAGCGACAAAAAAAGGCAGAACAGAACAACGACTATTTTACGCTTCAGATTCACAAATCTATTCTCCGGATTATTTCTGAGATTCGACTAATCTCACATCACAACGTGCAGTTTATTATTAAGGCAAACAGGTTTTCGGACAAGCGGAGAATCTTTTCGGGAAAGCCGTATTTTGAATTACCGGATAATAATTGTTTTCGCCCGGAAATTATATCGCGAAAAAATGTCTCGAAAGTCGAAAATACTAACCGAGTTTCAAGCTCTCGGTCGACGAGACGGTTTACCGAACAAGCCGCAAAAATGCAGAAATCAAAAATGCAAGCTTAATTGCCGGTAAATCAACATCTTTAGTGTCTCAAAAACGTACGACTTTCGAGACGCTTTTCAGTGTTTTCGGATTGTTTCAAAAGGCGTTTTGAGACAAAGATACTTTAATTGCAAAAAAGATTAGGAAATTAGGGGGGTATTAAATATACTTAAACCCCAAAAAGGACAATCTATCTAAAATGGAATAGGATTTTTAAGGATAAAAATTATTTTTGGCGCTTGATACAAAGCATTAAACCCCACGCACAAATATGAGGACAATTAAAATGAATTTACACCAAACGATTTTATGGTGGGTTTCGCCGTTTACAAAGCTGTTTTTATTGACGGTAATTTTAATCGCAAACATCCAAGCCCAATCGGGCAGCAGCGTGGACTTGTCGTTTAACGCAAATCCGACGATAGAGTCAGGCGGCAATGGCGGCGGCGCCGGTTCGGTTCCTCAGCCGGACGGGAAAATAATTATTTTCGGCGAGTTTCTAAACATCAACGGCGCTGCCAAAAATCAGTTGATGCGGATTAACGCGGACGGAAGTCTGGACAATTCGTTTAACTGCGAAGCCTGCAATTTTACCTTCAGAATTTCAAACGTCGGCTTGCAGCCGGACGGTAAAATCATTGTCGCCGGAGCGACCAGCGGCAGTTCTCAGCTAGCATTCATTATTCGTTTAAATTCAAACGGCAGCCGCGACCTTTCGTTCGCCTCGCCCGTTATCCCGCCCAGATGGGAAATCTCTTCGGCAATTGTGGCGGCGGTTCAGCCGGACGGTAAAATCCTGATCCACTTTTATGACAGCCAGCTCAACCAAAATATGCCGTGTTCGACCTATGCGATGAGACAATCTTCGCTTTTACGTTTAAATGCGGACGGCTCGATTGACCAGACCTTTTCGAGAATATTTTACGCCAGCAGTTGTTATACGTATGAGCTGCCGGGATTCAGATTGCAGCCGGATGGAAAAATTCTGGCTGCCGTCAACATTCTTGAAGAAGGCGGCGGGGCTTACCTGCGCCGTTATAATTCGGACGGCACGGTCGATGCGTCTTTTCAACCACCGCGCGTAAGAGGTGATTTTTATACACGTATTTATGACTTCGCCGTGCAGGCGAACGGCAGCATCGTAATGAGCGGATACTTCAGCACGGTCGATACTTTCCCCCCGATTTTTGTTAATGGAATTGTCAGAATGCTGCCGGGCGGCAGCATCGATACCTCGTTCACTCCGCAGATTTCATATCCTTCCGGCGTAAAAACTTTGTCGAACGGGCAATTGATGGTCAGCAAAGACAATAAACTTTACCGCCTAAACTCGAACGGCGTCATCGACAACACGTTTAACTCGCCGTCGAGCCTGAGAACGCTCGCCCGCTGGTTTTTGGATTCTGCCGAAAGAATCATTGTATTCGGTGAATTTCTTGAAAACGGCGCGAGCGTTTATAGATATGCGCGGCTGAACGCGGACGGCAGTCTCGACCCGACTTTCAACGTCGGCATCCAATCCGCCGGTTCGGTTTTCGCTTTGGCAACGCAGACTGACGGCAAAATCATCGTCGGCGGAAATTTCAGCCGGATGAACAACGTTCCGCGCAAAAATCTCGCGCGACTAAATGCGGACGGCAGTCTCGACCCGACATTCAATTCGGGAAACACTTTTGGTTACGCGGTCAGGAAGATAATCTTTCAGCCGGACGGAAAGATTTTAATCCTTTCAGATAAGGCTCCATTTACCAACACAGCTCAAATTTTCCGGCTCAATCCGGACGGCAGTTTAGTAGAGTCGTTCGTTCTGACTGAAGGATATATCTTTGGGATTGGTTTGCAGACGGACGGAAAAATAGTCGTCGGCGGAAACTTTCAGGGTTACCCCGGAGTGTTTAGCAGACATATAGGGCGTTTAAATGCCGACGGAAGTCTGGACACGAGTTTCACTCCCGGCAATTCAATCGCCACTTTCTCCAGTCTTTTAATACAGGCGGACGGTAAAATATTGGTCGGCGGTCAAATAACTATTAGCGGTGAACCGAATACTCGTGGACTTTTCCGTCTTAATTCAGACGGCAGTCGGGGTGTAACTTTCAATTCGAATATTTTCCCGGCTGTTATTCAAATCGAAGCTCTGCCGGACGGGAAACTTCTGGTCGTCGCCAATACGGTCGCCAGGTTAAACCCGAACGGCACGAGAGACACGTCCTTTCAGTCTCAAACTTATAACGGCTCGACTCAATCTCCGCATTTCGGCACCGGCGTCAATGTGATTTTACCGCAGCCGGACGGAAGCGTGCTCGTCGGCGGCAACTTTACGGCGATCAATAACGTTCCGCGTTCAAATTTATTACGACTTAAGCCGAACGGAACTTTAGATTCGAGCTTTTTGCCCAACGGCACGAACGGGCAAGTCAGAGAAATCATAAAAACAGCCGGCGGAAAAGTTTTAATCGGCGGTGATTTTACCAGCGTCGCAAACATCAATCGAGTCAGTGTTGCCAAATTGGTCATCAGTAATCCTACGCCGTTCGATTACGACGGCGACGGCAAAGCGGACATTTCCGTGTTTCGCCCATCAGCCGGAGATTGGTATCTGTCGCGCAGTTCGGACGGCGCTTTTGCCGGAACTCATTTCGGCGCAAATGGAGATTTAATCGCTCCGGCTGATTTCGACGGCGACGGCAAAACCGACATTTCGGTTTTTCGACCTTCGACCGGCAGTTGGTATCGGCTGAACTCGTCGGACAACAGTTTTACGGCAATCCAGTTCGGCGCAGCGGGAGATTTACCCGTCCCCGGAGATTACGACGGCGACGGTCGCGCGGATGTTTCCATTTATCGCCCGTCAGCCGGAAGCTGGTATCGGCTGAACAGTTCAAACAGTCAATCAGTCGGCGTGCAGTTCGGCATCTCTGAAGACAAACCGATTGTCGGAGATTTTGACGGCGACGGCAAATCTGATTTGACTGTTTTCCGACCATCAAACGGAACCTGGTATCGAATCAACAGCAGCAATGATTCATTCTCTCCGAATCAATTCGGCGCAACCGGAGATTTGCCCGTAGCGGCGGATTACGACGGAGATGGAAAAACAGACCTGGCTGTGTATCGCCCATCCGCCGGCGATTGGTACATCGTCAACAGCGGCAATCAATCATTTACCGGAATACATTTTGGAATAACCGAAGATAGACCCGCGCCAGCGGACTTTGACGGTGACGGTAAAGCCGATTTGGCGGTGTTCAGACCATCGAATGGAGCCTGGTATTTACTGCGTTCAACCGCAGGGTTTATCGGCTTACAGTTTGGAGAAAACGGAGATATTCCGACTCCTAACGCTTTTGTCAGATAAATCGCTAATTTTACTCATCAATAAAAAGGCTTCAGTTTAAACTGAAGCCTTTTTATTTTATCGTTTTGGTTT
This sequence comes from Acidobacteriota bacterium, assembly GCA_030860665.1. Taxonomy (GTDB): domain Bacteria; phylum Acidobacteriota; class Blastocatellia; order Pyrinomonadales; family Pyrinomonadaceae; genus JALZHR01. Next base: position 4,307 of record JALZHR010000334.1, on the reverse strand, counting down.
GTCTTGGAAAGAGTCCTTTATGGGACAAATCTTAGTTTATTTTAAGCGTCTCGAGAATCGGCGTTCGGTGAAAGATGCGGCTGCTAGTTTTTTGAGAGAATCCGTTCAGCCTCGGCAATACAATCGATGATAATTAAATCCATCCTCATACTAAGGAACCGGTCAATTGGATAAAGCATTTTTCTTCCTTCAGAAAAACGCGATTGCTTGCCCGTTTGGAAAATCTCGGCGTAAGATGTGACTTCCATCTTTTGCGGCTCTCCTTCGGCTAATGTCTCGCGATAGGTCAGTTGTGCCGTTGCTCGCTTGATTTCGCTTCCGTAGGGCTGCCGCTTCTCGAAATGAAAACTCCAGATGAAGGCTGGATAGCTGTGACCGCCGAAACCGGTGCGGTTTGAGTCCTCGCGCAAAAGGATTCCTTCATTGACGAGATTCGCGCGGGATTCCTCCAGCATCGCATCGAGCATTCGCTCAATAGGGCGAAAAGATGCTTCTGCTTCTTCAATAGTTCTCCAGCTCATAAACAGTTATGTGTTGTCTCAAGAAGGGTGGTTTTTGAAATACTTAAACTAAATTTCAACCTCAAATGCAGAGTAATCCTCTTCCAGTTCAAGTAATTCCCATTCCTTTGAAGCCTGTTCAAGCGCGGCAGACAGGTCGTCGCCAAAATTCCATACTGCCAACCGTTTTCTACCGATTCTGGTCTTCGATACACGTATTTCCGCCTCGATTACAAATCTGGCGTCAGTGAGAAGTTCGGGATTCTGCGGGAGACGACGATTGACAAATTTTCTAATCAATCCGATGGCTTTTATTGAACTGGCTGGAGTTGTCCGCCAGTCATATTCTTCGTCAATAGCCGGTAGCGACAAACGACATAGAAGCGTGCCGGTAGCGCGCCCGGCTGTCGCTCTATCTCTTTTAATGAATTTGCGGACCTTCATTTTAACCTTTGCGGAATTGTCTCAAAAAGGCGCGTTTCTGAGACGGATAACGATAGGATTTTCCGTCAATTTCGGCAATATAAGTTAGGACGATTCAATATTTTCTAAATAACGCCGCGAAAGCTCTTGCGATGCAAAGGGCACGCGCCGTGCGTTCTTAATGCCTCAAAATGCGCTTTCGTGCCGTAGCCGACGTGTTTGGCAAAGCCGTAGGCGGGATAAATTCTGTCCATTTCCCGCATTAAATTATCACGGTAAGTCTTGGCGATAATCGAAGCGGCGGCAATCGAGGCGGAAATCGCGTCGCCGTGAATAATGGCTTTCTGCGGCAGCTTTACGTCTTTCAGCTCGAGGGCGTCAATCAGCAGAAAATCGGCGCGCGGGCTGAGGCTTTCAATCGCCAGCCGCATCGCTTTTTTCGTCGCCTGAAGGATGTTGATGCGGTCGATTTCCTCGGCTTCGACCTGCGCAATCGAAAAAGCAACGGCGTTTCGTCTTATTTCTTCGTCGAGTGCGTCGCGCTTTTTGGCGGTGAGTTTTTTGGAATCGTTCAGCCCGGCGGGAACCGGTTTCGACAAATCCAGAATCACGGCGGCGGCGACGACCGCGCCAGCCAGACAGCCGCGCCCGACTTCGTCGACGCCCGCGACGAAGCGAAATCCTTCGGCGAGCGCGACGTTTTCAAAATCGAGATTTATGGTCGGGACGCGGAGATGCGCAGAAGACGCGGAGACGCGGCGAGAAGATTCTTCAAACTGCAATGAATCGTTTCTCTCCGCGTCTCCCATTCTCCGTTTCTCCGTGCCGGTCGCCAGCCTACTTTTTCGCGGCGGCAGCGGCGTCTTTGTTACGCGTGTCGCGCTCTTTGATGCGGGCGGCTTTACCGCGCAGCTCGCGCAGGTAATAAAGTTTGGCGCGGCGCACTTTACCGCGGCGAATGACGTCGATATGGTCGATAATCGTCGCGTGAAGCGGGAAGATTCTTTCGACGCCGACGCCGAAGCTGACTTTCCGAACGGTCACGGTTTCGCGCGCGCCACCGTGTTTACGGGCGATGCACATACCTTCAAAAGCCTGAAGACGCTCCTTATTGCCTTCCTTGATGCGGACGTGAACGCGAACGGTGTCGCCCGGCTGAAAAGCCGGAATATTGTCTTTTAACTGTGTATTCTCAATAAAATCTAAGCGGTTCATTTTTTTAATCAGTGAGAGGTGAACGCGCAAAGTAATCGTCTGATTACCTTTTGCTACTCACTTCAACTATTCTCCTTCTTTATCAATAAGTAAATCTTTTCTAATCTTCCGCGTTTTTTCCAACGCCTTCTGCCGCCGCCATTTTTCAATCTCGGCGTGATTTCCATTTAATAAAACTTCCGGAACTCGCATTCCGCGAAACTCCGCCGGGCGCGTGTAATGCGGGCAATCCAGCAGATTTTCCGTAAACGAATCGTTCACGGCTGACGTTTCGCTGCCGAGAGCGTTCGGCAAAAGCCGCACAATCGCGTCAACCAGCACAATCGCCGCCGGCTCGCCGCCCGACAGAACATAGTCGCCGATGGAAATCTCATCCGTCACCAGAGCCTCGTTGACTCTTTCATCGATGCCCTCGTAGCGACCGCAAATCAAAACGATGCGCCCGGCTTCGTCCGCAAATTCACGCGCGACCGTTTGCTTAAAAACTCTGCCCTGCGGCGTCAAAAGAACGACGCGTGTTTGCGGCGGATAATTTTCGCGCTCGCACGTGCCGAGCAAATTTTCAATCGCGTTAAAAACCGGCTCGGGCTTAAAAACCATCCCGTCACCGCCGCCGAATGGTCGGTCGTCGACCATCTTATGCTTGTCGGTCGCGAAAGAGCGCAAATCGTGAACGTTTATCTCGACAATGCCAGCCAATTTAGCGCGGCGGATTATTCCAAAGTCAAAGACCTCTCGAAAAAATTCGGGAAAGATTGTTAAAACGTCTATCTTTAACATTTTCGATTTGCGATTGCCGATTTGCGATTGGATAAGGATTTAATTTCTTATTCCAATCTAAAATCGCAAATCTAAAATCTAAAATTCCAAAAGCCCTTCAGGCGCGTCAATCTTTATCAGCTTGTTTTCGACGTCGACCTCGACGCAGATTTTTTCGGCAAACGGAATCAGGTAATCTTTTCCGCCTTCCGCCGCCGCTTCTGCTGCCGCCCGCTCGCTTTCGACGACCAGAATCTCCGTGCCGCCGGTTCGCATCAATTCTTTGACACGTCCGAGCCTTTCGCCTTCAAGCGTTTCGACCGCGCAGTCAATCAGCTCCCAATCGAAAAACTCGTCTTCTTCCAGCTCGACCGCTTCGGATTCGGGAACGCAGATTTCGCAGTTTATCAAACTTTCCGCCGCGTCGATGGAATCGAACCCGGCAAATTTTAAAATCACGCGGTCTTTCTGAAACCAGTGCTTTTCTAGCTCCAGCTCTTCGCGCCCGCCGTCCGCCCTAACCGCAAAAACGGTTTTCGTTTCTTCAAAGCGGTCGGGAAAATCGGTCAAAACATCGGCGACCAGCTCGCCGCGCAGCCCGCGCGTTCTGACGGTTTTGGCGATGGCAACCAGGTCTTCCATTCAAGTTTGGAGGAAGTTGCAGATAGTTGCGGAAAGTTGCAGATAGTTGGAAGAAAGTGCGAAAGGCTGAACTATCGAAACTGTTTTTAACTATCTGCAACTTCCTGCAACTATCTGCAACTATCTGTAAACTTATTCAACCACCTCTAAGACAAAACGCCTGCGCTGTTTCTGGCTCGCGGCATACAGAAGGCTGCGAATCGCCTTGATTGTCCGCCCTTCGCGCCCGATGATGCGCCCGACGTCACCCTCGCCGACCTTTACGGAAATAACCGTCGTATTGGCGCTGTCGCCGGGTTTTTCCGAAACCTCGACCGCGTCGGCGTCGCCGACCAGGGCTTTGACGAGTTTTTCGACGGCTTCTTTCATAAAGCTTTTTCGCCGTAGAAACGCAAAGGCGCGGGGAAAAATTATTTTAAAATCTCCGCGTCTGCAGCGTCTCTGCGGTTCAATCTTACTCTTCCGTCGCCGTCGCTGCTTCCGCCGGATTGTTTTTAATCAGGCTCGCCACGGTTTCGGTCGGCTGCGCGCCGACGCTGATCCAGTATTGAATGCGGTCGTGTTTTAATTTCACTTCCGCCGGATTCGCCATCGGATTATAGGTTCCGACGTTTTCGATATATTTCCCGTCACGCTTCGAGCGTTTTTCCTTAACCACAAGGCGATAGAAGGGTTTTCCCTTCGCGCCCATTCTCATTAAACTGATTGCTAACATAAATTTTTGTTCATTGTCGGTTGTTCATCGTTCGTTGCAAGTTGAAGATAAAT
>JALZHR010000329.1 GCA_030860665.1 Acidobacteriota bacterium | reverse complement strand
CGGTTCGATAATCGCAAACGCTTTGAACGTTTGGAAAGTTTAAGAATCAATGACTTTGTTAAAAAAACCCTGTGGTCACCCGACATAAATTTAGATTGAAATATAATCTAAAGAACCAGATAACCGTTTCGGAAGCGTCCGCCTCAAAAACAGCTCTATTCTTTGAATTTACAGCATTTAAACTAATCGTTTTCGTCTACAAGATTTGAAACGAAAGCTAAATGCCAGAAGAAAATGCTCACTCGCCCCATCAGAGCATTTCCGCTAAATTATGTTGTCGGTTGGAAAGAAATTAGCACGATTAAAAATATGTGTCAATCTTTTTTGATTTTTTTTTCAGCGGACAAGCCTGATTGAATCGGCAGGCGAAATATTTAATCCCAGTTGCTCCTGCATCATCGGGCAAAAACAAGCTGAAAGCACAAAAATAAAGGCTTTTTCTTCAAGAAGAAAAAGCCTTTATTTAGTTAGATGGTCGGGGCGAGATGATTTGAACATCCGACCTCACGGTCCCGAACCGTGCGCTCTACCAGGCTGAGCCACGCCCCGATAAGTCAAGTTTTAAATTTTAAGCCACCAGCCGCTCGAAGTCAAACGTCGTCGTCGCCGCTAGGCTTCCGCTTCGCTCGCCATTTCCCGTTTTTTCTCGCGGCGCGCTTTCAGATATTCGATAATCATCGGCAGAATCGAGAGGAAAACGACGACAATCACGACTTTGTCGATGTGGTCTTCGAGCTTGAAATTCGGGATTCCGAACCAGCTCTGCATCAACTGCTCGAACAGACCGCCGAGAAAATAGCCCGCCAGCAGCATACTCGTCACCCACAGGAAACCGCCGAAAATGTTAAAGAGCAGGAAGTTTTTATAAGTCATCTCCGCCGCGCCCGCGACAATCGGCGCAAAGGTGCGGACAATCGGCACGAAACGCGCGATGATAATCGTTTTGCCGCCGTATTTTTCGTAAAAAGCGTGCGCTTTTTTCAGATGGTTCGGGTTAAAAAGGCGCGATTTCGGGCGGTTGAAAATCGCCTTGCCCATCTTTTTGCCCGAATAATAACCGACCGCATCCCCGACGACCGCCGCGATAAACAGCGTCGTCATCAAAACCCACAAATCCAGCTTGCCCGCCGCCGCGAAAAGCCCGGCGACGACCAAAAGCGAATCGCCCGGCAGAAAAAACCCGACCGCCAGCCCCGTTTCGGCAAAGACGATAAGAAACAATCCGACGTAGGCAAACGCGCCGAGCTTGTCCAGCAGCGTGTCGATTAAAACTTTCGGATTAAGATATTGCAGTAAATCCGTCAACCATTCCATAAGTTTGTTTTATAACGCAAAACGCAAAATGCAAAATATTCAGATTTAGATTTTAAGATTCAGAATTAAATCTTTTCTTTCATTTTGCACTTTGCATTTTGCGTTTTGCATTTATTACGCGTTTTGCATTTATTTCCAGCCGTGCTCGCCGATGAGCGGCACGAAGGCGCACGCGCCGAAATCTTCCGTCAGAAAGCCTTTTTCCGTGCGCGTTGCGCGAATCAATCGCTGCGTCTGCCGGTCTTGCCCGACGGGCAAAACGAGCCGACCGCCGATTTTCAACTGCTGCAAAAGCGGCTCGGGAATTTCCGGGCTGCCCGCCGCGACCAGGATGCCGTCGAAAGGCGCGTAAGCGTCCCAGCCGAGCGTCCCGTCGCCGCAGCGCAGCGAAACGTTCCGAATCTGAAATTGCTCGAGCCGCGCCTGCGCCTCGCCCGCCAGCTGCGGCACACGCTCAATCGCGTAAACCTGTCGCGCCAGCAGAGCCAGGATAACCGTTTGATAACCCGAACCCGCGCCGATTTCCAGAATTCTCGATTCGGGCGTCAATTCCAGCAGCTCGGTCATTCGCGCGACGATAAAGGGCTGCGAAATCGTTTGCTTTCCGGCAATCGGCAGCGCATTGTCTGCGTAAGCCTGCACCTTTAACGCGTCAGGAACAAAAAAATGACGCGGCACGCGGCGCATCACTTCTAAAACCCGCTCGTCCTGAATCCGGTAATGCTCGCGCAAACGCTGAATCATTCGCCCGCGCGGAATTTCGTATTCGTCAATCATAAAGGAAGTTGACAGAAAGTTGCGGATAGTTGCAGAAAGTTGCAGAAAGTTGCAGAAAGTTAAAAACAGTTTCGATAGTTCAGCCTCTCGCACTTTCTTCCAACTATCTGCAACTATCTGCAACTTTCCGCTAACTTTCTGTTAACTCCACGCTGTTCCAGTCTTTCAAAAGCTCGAGGGCTCGGTAATTAGTCAAATCCGTGCGCATCGGGGTGACGGAGACGAAGCCTTCGTCGATTGCCTCGAAATCCGTGCCGCCCTCGGCGTGAAAGCCGTTGCGCTGCTCGCCGATCCAGTAATAAAACTTTCCGCGCGGGTCGGTGTGCTCGGTAATGACCGGATGCGCGTCCTTAAGTCCCTGTTTGGTCACGCGAAAACCTTGGGGAACGCCTTTCGGAATGTTGATATTCAGCAGAGTTCCGGGCGGCAAGCCCTCGCGGACGGCTTTTTCGGTCAGGATGCGCGCCACTTTCGCCGACTCGGTAAAATCGTGATTGCGCGTTGCTGTCAGGCTGAAAGCCAAGCCCGGAACGCCTAAAATCGTGGCTTCCATCGCTCCGGCGACCGTGCCGGAATAAGTCGCGTCGTCGCCCAGATTAGGACCGTGATTGATGCCCGAAACGCAGATGTGCGGGCGCTCTTCCGGCGGCAAAATGCGGTTCAGGGCGAGCGTCACGCAATCGGTCGGCGTGCCGTCGACCGTCCAGTGCCGTTCGTCGATTTGTCTGATTCTGAGCGGTCGGGCTAAGGTCAGGCTGTGAGATGCGCCCGACATTTCCGATTCAGGAGCGACAACGTAAACATCGCCGATTTCGCGCAAAGCATTTTCCAGTTCAGCAATCCCGCGTGAATGAATGCCGTCGTCATTCGTCACCAGAATCCGAACCTTTTCCGAAAACATAATTAATTTTCGATTTTAGATTGCCGATTTTAGATTGGATAAGGAAACTTTTTTTAATTTATCCGGCGACAGCCGGATTCCGCTTCCAATCTAAAATCTAAAATCTAAAATCTAAAATATCATTAGCTGCGCGGCTCGCGATTAAAGCCGCCGCCACCGCCGCCGGTATTCTGATTCGGGCTGTTCTGGTTGTTAAAATTATTGTTGCCGCCCGTGCCGCCGCCCATCGGGCGCATACGGTTGCGCTTTTTGTTGCGCTTGCGAGCCATCGCCGATTTCAGCTTCGCCTTTTGTCCGGGCGGAACGAAATGCGCGTGTTTTTTCAAATCTTTAATAATCTCTTCGGTCATCACTTTGCGCTTGAAGCGGCGCAGCGCGCTTTCGATCGACTCGTTATTGTTTACGGTTACATAAGCCATTTTAAAATTTCTATCTCCTTAATCTTTCCCGACCGTAGAGAACAGGTCGGCTTTTTGCCGTCAGGCGAAATGATTATTAAACACTTTTTTCAGCCTGAAAGCAAGTTTTGGCGCGCCGCGGCGGGCGAAAACCGGAGAAATAAGCCATCCGGGACGCGAGCCGCTCCGGCGAAAAGAAGCGGCGGATTAACGTCTCCGCCGCGAATTTATTTTCCTGATAATCAGCGCTCCCGCGACGAGCCAGTCCGCCGCTTTCTTCCCTTTTTCTTATTCCGCGCCCGCCCGCGTCGGCTGCGGCTGCGGCTTAATCTCTTTCGGCAAAGGCATAGCGAGCAGATGACCTTCGTAAATGAAATAAATTTTCTGCTCTTTCTCGTCAACCCACATATTCATACTGTTGAAAGCGATTTGCGGCAGCTTGATAAGGGATTTAAAGGCGAGCGTTTTCGCGTTGTAAACACCGACCTGCGTTTCGTTTTTCCGGGCGTCGGGAATCGCCGCCCAGAATTCGTCCGGCTTGGCGGCAACCGGCTGCAAGGGGCGAAACGTCTGCTGCGCGAGCGGGCGAATCTCGCCTTTGACCGCCTGCACCAGCCCGGTTTCGGCGTCCAGCAGAAAGTAAACGCCGCCGCTCAGCATTTTGGTTTCCGAGTCCTCGTATTCTTCCTCCGGATGATAGCCGCCGCCGAAAATCAGAACTTTATTAATCGACGCAATAAAGGCGAGCGGGTGATATACCGGGTATTCCTCAGTTTTTATCTTGAATTCCCTGCCCGTCAGCAGATTGACGCGCACCAGCGCGGTCGGCTCGTCATCCTCGTGTTTGACGGCAATCGCCCAGCGCCCGTTCGCCGTCACGAGCGGGCTTCTGTAATATCCGGCGCGGATTTTGGTCGCGCGCCCGCCGATGATTTTATACAAGCCTTCGTCGTCCGCACGGATTTCAAGATTCGCCGCGCGCGTTTTCCACTGGCGGTCGTGGCTGTCTTTTCCGACGGGCAGGTTGTCGCGCGCGGCGGGTATAAACTCGACGCCGGGCGGCTGCGCGACCACGCCGGAGAGCTTTGCCGAAGAGCGGTCGAATCCGTGCCAGGCAAAATTTTCATACTGGCGCTGCTGGCGACGCTTAATGATTAGCTCCTGCGCTTTCTCGTAATCGTATCCTTCGCTTTCCGCTTCGATTTCTTCCTGTTTTTCCAGTTCCTCGTCGATTTGTTTGCGGCGCGCCTGATTATCAATCAGCACGCGGAAATCGTCGCCGTTTTTCCAGACGGCGCGCGCCTGTAGATCTTCGTCCTCGAACAAAATCTCCAACCCGGCGATGTTTCTTTCCAGCCAGTAATGAAGCCTGCCGGGCGACTCGCGCATTTCGCCGAACATCTTTTCCAGCCCGGTGAAAAACTTCGGCGTTTCGTCGGCGCGGACGAAAACCCTGCGCCCGCCGTTGCGCCCGAGCATCAGCAGCTCCTTCTCCTCGCAATCCTCACAGGCGGACAAAAACGGCGGAAGCTCATCGACACGTTCGGACGCCAGATAGCTTTTGAAGGCGTCGAATTCGTCTTTCGTCAAAACACGCTCGCGATAGCGCGAAACGTCTTCTTCCCAACTGAAAACGGCTTTATCCTTGTAAATCCGTATAAAATTGGCGTCGTAGGAATAAATGCCCTGAAGCTCCTGATTTTCCCTGACCTCTTTTTGCAGCCTTTTTTCAACTGCCGTCAATTCTTCAAAATCGCTGCTGAGATAATGAGGCGGCACGATTAAGAGCGATTCGTTCACGCTGCTGAACAAAATCCGCAAAAAAGCGGTATTGACGGCGGGCGTCGCGCCGTGGAGAAAGGAAATTCTCGCGCCGAGGATTTTGGCTTCGCCCGGATGCCGCGCCAGAACCTGCATTCTCGCTTCGGGCGAATCCTCGCTTTCCAGATAGCGTTCCGCCGCCAAGGCGAGCAGCTTGTTCGGGCTTTGCAGGTAGCCGGCGACGACGCCGACCGGCAGCGGCGCGCGAATCAACCGCGCGCAGCCGAGCATCGCAATTTTGCTTTCGTCGTTTTCGCCCGCCAGAAGCGTGTCGTAATCGCTGTTCGATTCGGTCAGGCAAGCCGAAATGCCGAGCGCCGTCGAGCTGCCGCCGCGGATGGCGAAAACTTCGTCAAACTGTTTTTCCTTCAATTCCTTTCGCAAACTCAAAAGCTTGACGATGCCGTCCAAATCAATCTTGTTGTTTTTTAAATCTCTGAGCATCATCGAATTAACCGCCGTCCCGCGCCAGTTCTGCATAATTTTTCGCAGCCTGGCGGCGGTGCCCGGTTCTTTCCGGTCGAGAATCTCGATGCGTTCGAGCAAAGCGGCGACCAGTTCATCGCCGGGTTCGGTCTGTACGATTATCTGTAAGCCTAAAACTCCTCTCGCATCTTTCATCGCCTCCGGCGAGACGAAAGAAACCTCGGTCTCGCCGGAGTGGTGCGACAGCACGGGGCGAGAGTATCTCGGTACGGCTACTGTGGCTTCGCCGATGACGGCTTCGCCGACTACGGCTTCGGATGTCGTGACGACATTGCCCGATGTCGTCGACGAGGTTGTCGTCCGGTCAACCATCGAGACATCGCTTCCGGCGACAAACTCGAGCGCCTCGACCTGCTCGGAGATGCTGTAGCCGCCGGACAAAAACAGCGCTCTGACGACCATCTGATTCTCGTATTCCCCGACCTGCTGCTGCTGGAGAAGCAGGCGCAGAGCCGGAATCGCCCGCGCGTCTTTCTGCGCCGCCAGAGCGTTCAGCGCCGCGTGACGATAGGGGAAAACTTCAGCCTGATAGACGGTCGCCGAGGTCGACGTATTGGACGAAGATACGTTTGCATTCGGTATATAACGCGGAATCTCGACTTCGCGCATTTCCCTTTCATTGAGCAGCGCAATCAAGCCAGGCACGCTTTCGGGAATCTCCACCGTTCCCAGAACGCCGACCAGCGTTTGTCTTTCGCCGGCGACTTCAGCCGCCCAATTCCGATTTTCCAGCCACGGCAGCAGCGCCCTGATAATTTCGGGATTTTTTGCGCTGATAAGCGTGCTCAGATTGCGCACCGCCGCGTTGCGCACGGCTTTGTTGTCGCTTTTGACCAGTTCGAGCATTTTCCCGACGTATTTTTCCGGCGGCGAGTGATTCAGAAGCGTGGTCAAACCCGTGTAGGTTTGCCCGCCGACGCGCAAATTAAAGAGAGTTTCGTCCGAGAGCAGCGAGTAATACCAGTCGTCGCGCCCTTCAAAATCGCCCGCCTCGACCAGCGCGTCCATCGCCAAATCGCGATTTCCCGCGCCTTCGCTGCGATTTTCGACCGTCGCCTGCAATTCGCGGCGATATTTTTCGATGTCGCTCGTGTCGCCTTCCCTGATGGCGTGCTGGTAGAAAGCCCAGCGCGCCAACGTCTGCGAAACCGGCGCGTTTCGGTTGTTCAGCATACGCTCTAAAATCGGGCGCGCTTTTTCCCAATCGACCCGGGCTAAAGCCAGCAGTTCGTCCTGATTCGTCACGTAATCTGCGGTTTCGGTCACGGCTTCCGCGCCTTTCAAAAGCTCGTCGCTGAAATAGCCGCTGTTATAGGTAAGCCATTTTTTAACCGAATCGCGCCAGTCCTCTTCGTATTGACGGCTGGCGACCTCCTGGTCGTAGAGCCGCTTGACGAATTCAATGGATTCCTCTTCTCTCGGCAGCACGTTCATAAAT
>JALZHR010000326.1 GCA_030860665.1 Acidobacteriota bacterium | reverse complement strand
TTTTATGACCGCAGCTACAACCGCGAAATATTGACTTTCAATACGCTGCAAAGACAAAGGACATACGAATATGAAGTGAAGGGAAACAAACCCAAGTTTTCCGACCACGGCGAAAGCTGGTCGGAAGGCGTAAACCCCGTCACGCCCTTCTCGGTGTGGGAAATTTCGCTGCCCGATACGAGCAAAAATAAGGAAATCGCTTTCGACGGCTTAATCGCCAAAGTGACCCTCAGTTTTGTTTTAGAGGCGCGCATTCACGACACCGCCAAAGTTATGCTGAGAAAATCGAAGTCGTTATTGCGGGCGGCTGCCAAGCCTCCGATCGGCTCGCTGCTCTCGCAGATGTCCGGCAAATCCGTCCTGAATAACTGGGACGTGGTCTTTAATATGGCGCTCGATAAAATCAACGACGTGCTAAAGCTGCAATATGAAGAGCTAAAGAACAACGATAAGAAATACGGCGGCAAAATCTCCGCCGAGACGTCAATCCGGGGCGCGGACATCGGCGACATCAAGACTTATATTCTGCAAAAATTCGATATGCAGTACGGCTATCCGAAATTGCAGTTTCTGATTAACGACAATGACACGGGCAATCTGGAAATGCAGATTACGTCGGGCGACGTGCAGAAAGGCACGCGCTACGTCGGCTCGGATTCGCCCGTCAATCGAACGCTGCTCGAAGCGCTGGCGGCGGCAGCCGGATTGCCGAAAACCGACGTTAAGGAGGAAACAATCGACGGCAAGAAGATGCTGGTTCTGCAATATTACGAGAAACCGACTCCGCTCGGAACGACCGCGACGCTGCAGGCGGTAATTAAAATCAGCCAGGTAAAAGGACTCGTCAACAACAATAATAATATTTTGAGCGTCGTGCTGGATATGCAGAAAGGCGCGTTTGCCGCTAAAAATATCGAGATTGAAATGAACGACGAACAGCGAATCGCCTTTAGCGAAGCCGTCAAAGCCTATTTCGTCAATCACCCGGTATTTTTCATTATCAACTCGCTGGATTTAACCGGCATTGCGACGCTTGCGGATTTGAAACCGAACCAGTTTCTGTTTAAGGCTTTCAAATCACAATCCGGCAATGAAATGCTCCAATTGTTTATCCAGACGAATAATCGCGAGGCATTTAATTACAGCCAGACGTATATCAGCTCGGACGTGTCCGACCCGATTCCGGAAGGCGCGGAATCGAGCCTGATGATTAACAGCCGGATTTTCTTCGGCAGCGTGCTGCCGCAGAGTATGGTCGGCGGCTGGACATTCAAGGGCAACGACCCGGGCAATACGAGCAAAGCCTGGAACGGAAGCTTTTCCAGCGGCACGGTGCAGGGCGACGTCGATTTGAGCCGGCTCGATTCCTCTTACACGCCGCCGCGAAGTATATCGACGACTTATACGAGCTATTCGCCGTCCGGCGGCAACCCCGTATCCTGGGGCATCGACGGTATGACGATTGATTCCGGCGCGAACGGTCAGATGACTATGAATTACAACCAGAAAAAGACGTTCTTCTTCGATCAAAGCTCCAAGACCTGCTCGATATTCGGCTGCACCGACCCTTCGGTCAGTAAGCTCAGCACCGATATCACGCTCAACATTTCCGCCTCGCTCCCGACCAAAGTCGGCGGCAGCGGACAGGAGCAAACCGTCAAAATCGACGTCTCCGACAAAGCCGTCGGCGTCGAGGCGCGAACCTCCGGCGGCGGTCCGTGCGGTTCCGATGATTTGCAGTCGCAGGTAAATCAGCAGCTTAAATCCACTCTGCCGAATCAGGTCACGAGTAAGATAAACGTGAGCTTTAAGGATGTGTCCGTATTTGCGCTGCAGAATCTGTTATTTCCGTCAAAAAACCGTCTCAGCCTGCAAAGCGTGTATGTGCCGGGGGATTTGTTGATTCTCGGTAATTTCACCACTGGTTCTTAGGCTGTTTCGGACGAATTGACAATCTAAATCTGAAACGCTTTTACTTAAGAGGTCGCGTCGGTTTATTCTGATTTATTGCCGGGACGCATTCCGCCGAAATATCAAGGCGCGGATTCCCGGAGAATAAAAAACTCCCGCGACCTCTTAATTTCAGGTTTTTCAGTAAGCTCTGCGTTTTGCGGCGACGGCTTGCCGCAGTTTGTCGCCGACGACGAAGCGATTGAAAATCAGGACGTCGTCGTCTGGTATACGCTCGGCGTGACGCGCATCCCGCGACCGGAAGAATGGGCGGTGATGCCTGCCGTCACGCACGTCGGCTTTAAAATGATTCGCTTAAAGGAAAGGTTATGAAACTGCACATCAAAATTCTCGGCGTTATTTACACCGGAATAGCCGTGCTTTTCGGCTTGGCGACGCTGCTTTTTATCGCCTTCGCGCTGTTTGGGAAAAATGCTCCGTCGGGCGGTATGACGGTGATTATTATTTTCCTCAGTCTGACGCTGTGGCTTCTACAGACGGGATTGGGACTTTTGAGATTTCGACCCGGCGCGCGCGTGATGGCGCTGATTGTCGGTCTGGTGTTTATGCTGGTTCTGAACGGTTTATTATTATTCGCCGACGGCGGTAATTACGCCGCTTCGACCGGGCAGAAAATCTTTCACCTGGCGGGAATGGCAATCGGTCTGTATACGGTCGTCGTTTTGCTTTTTCCCGGCGCGGGCGCTGCTTTTCAGGAATAAATTCGCGAAAGAAAAACCGCGCACACAAATTGAACAGCGGCATTAAATAGAGGCGAAAATCCGTTTATATTTCGTCAGGGAGGAAAAAGATGGGCGACTGGTTTTCGGTCTTGAGTCTCGCGCTCGGCTCGGCTTGGACTTCGGGCATAAATCTCTATGCGACCGTTACGGTTCTGGGGCTTTTGCAGCGGTTCGGCGCGACGAAGCTGCCCGGCGGGCTGGAAGTTTTGGACAACTGGTGGATTATCGGCATCGCCGGGTCTCTGTATCTGGTCGAGTTTGTCGCCGACAAGATTCCGTATGTCGATAGCGTCTGGGACGTGATTCACACGTTTATCCGCGTTCCGGCGGGCGCGGTTCTCGCCTACGCGGCGACGAATAATCTCGACCCGACCGTCGCGGTCGCGGCGGGCTTGCTCGGCGGCGGCTTGGCATTTTCCACGCACGGCACGAAAGCCGCCCTGCGCGCGACGGCGAATCTTTCGCCCGAGCCGGTTTCCAACTGGGCTTTGTCGTTCATCGAAGACGGCATCGCCATAATCGGCTCGTTTCTGGCGGTTTTCGCGCCGGTCGTCATCGCCGTCGTGCTCGTCGTTTTCCTGATAATTTTCTTCTGGCTGATGCCGAAATTTCTGCGGGCGGTGCGCCGGACGATGGGCGCGACCCGCTCCTTTTTTTCGGGCAAAGGTTTTCGCGACCCCGCACGCAAGAGCCTTTAACCGAAAGCGTTCTAAGACTGAAGTTTTATAACGGGAGAAATTTATGAAAAAAGTCAGATTTATCGCCGCCGTCTTATTCTTTGCCTTTTCAGCCGCCGCCTGTATGAGCGCCCGAGATGCCGGTTCCGGCAACTCGAACCTGGTATCAATGGCACCATCCGAGCGAGTAACCGCCCTGAAAGACGCTAACATCGGCACAGGCAGCGGCGGCGGCGGCGGTGGCGGCGGAGCGCAATCGCCGCTGGTTCAGCAAATTTCGCTCAATCAAGCCGAGGACAGCCGGAATCAGCCGACTCAGATTGAGCGAAAGATTATTCGTCACGCCGATTTGAATCTCGAAGCGGAGCAGCCCGAAGAATCGATGACGAAAATTACCGGCGTCGTCGAAAGCAAAGGCGGCTTTGTCGTAGACTCGCAGCAAAGCAGCAGCGACGTCAAGGCGACGACGCGCGACGTGATGACGATGAACGTGCGCGTTCCGGCGGCGCGCTTCAACGAAACGCTGGACGAAATCCGCAAAACCGCCAGCCGCGTGATTGTCGAAACGGTCACGGGCGAAGACGTGACCGAAGAATTTATCGACATCGAAGCACGTCTGAAAACCGAAAAGGCGTTAGAGCAGCAGTTCATCGAAATAATGAAACAGGCGAAAACCGTTCAGGAAGCGCTGAACGTGCAGAGAGAACTGGCAAACGTGCGCGGCGAAATTGAAAAAATCGAGGGCAGAAAACGTTTTCTGCAAAATCAGGCGAGCCTTTCGACCATCAAAATCCGCCTGCAGAAGCCGAACGCCGTTTCCGCCAGCTCGTCCGGCTTTCTCCCGGAACTCGGGCAGGCTTTCGGCAGGGGATTAGACGCCGCGCTCGGCTTTATTCTCGGTCTGGTAACGTTCGTGGTGGCGATTCTGCCGTTTCTGCTGCTGGTTGTTTTGCCCGTCGTGCTCGTTATAAGATATTTCTTAAAGAAACGGCTCAGGCGAAAAGAGG
>JALZHR010000295.1 GCA_030860665.1 Acidobacteriota bacterium | reverse complement strand
ACTAGCCGCTATCCGAAAGCGCAAGTGAGAATAGCCAATTTTCACGCGCAAAATCTATTACATCTCGTCACCAAACTTCGACAAAGCCTGAAGTTTCCTGATACTTTTCGGCGCGTTTTTGCGCGTTACTAAAGGGAAACATTTATAAATTTATGAAAAAAGGCATTTATAAAAATTTTACGGCTTTGTTGAGTCTATTGCTCATTTTCTCTTCGCTCGCTCCGGTTTTCGCGCAGAAAAAGCGCGGCGGCTTATCGACGCCGAATAAAAAACAAACGGCTAAAGCTCCGGTCACCGAAGGCGGCGAAAAGGAAAGCTGCGACGTCTGGAGCGGGAAGATTGAAGTCACTCGCCGCCGAGCCGAAAGTCATACGAAGGTAACCGCCAAAGGCGAGCACTTCAGCGACCAGCATTATACGGGAAGGGCGGAGACAAAATCGTCATTCGACTATAAAGGAATTTTCAACGTCTCCAGTTCGACCGGCGGCAGGACTAATGAAGACGGCTCGAAAAATCTGTCGCTCAAAGGCACGGTCAGCGCCGACGCCCTGCGCGTGCACGAAGAGAAAGACAACTGGAAGACCGAAACCGATTGCTTTCCCGATACGCCGCGCATTCGCGTCGCCGGACAGGATTCGTTTTCAAACATCACCGAAAGCGGACAATTGCCGAAGACGAAGGGCGACGGCGTGATGAGCATCAAAGGCAGCCGCTACACAATCAGCTTCGGGATTCCCCAAATCGAGGGCAAGCGCGTCCATAAAACCACCGTGAAGCCTCACGGCTGGTGCATGATGGAGATGAATCCGTCTTCGGATACGACCGACGAAAGCACGGAAACTTTTTCGAGCGAAGGCGTCCGGATTGAAGGCAGTCTCGACCCGAAAAACCCGAACGTTTTACAGGGCAAGCTGCAGCCCGACGAGGAAACGACGATTGTCTGGAATCTGACCCGCCAGCCCGGCGACTGCGACGAACCGCTGCAAATTAACGATTTAAAACTCGCGCATCACGTTTTCCCGAATAAAACCGGTTGGGAGGAAATCGGCGATAACACGGTTGACGGCAACGAGGTTCGCATCACGGCGACGGTCGTCAACGAAGCGAGGAAAGCGAAAACCGGCACGGTCGTTTTCAAGGAAACGAAAAGCGGCGAGGTTCTGGGAGAAAAAGCGGTCAGCGTTCCGGCTGAAGGCGAAACGGAAGTCGAATTTGTCTGGGACACGAACGGTTTCGCGTGGACGGAAGACTCTAAAAACGGCTCTGCCCGTGAAATCGAAGCGAGCATCGCCGGCGACAGCGAAACGTCGGAAGTCAAAGTTTACCCGAAACCCGTCATTCTGGTTCACGGATTGTGGAGCAACGGCGCGGCTTGGGGCAATTACCACAATTATCTGGAAGAAGCGCACAGCTTCGCGTGGAAAGCCTATGCCGTCGGCGCAGACCCGAAAGTGGCGCTGATGAGCACGGGCAAGAGCTTCGGAAATATGGAGCCGACCTTCAGCATTCGACAAAACGCGCAGGAACTCGGCAAACAAATCCTTCACGCGCAAAAAACCGAGAATGCGTGGCGCGTAGACGTCGTCGCCCACTCGATGGGCGGCTTGATTTCCCGCTACTACATTCATCATTCGATGACGAACACGCCCGACGGCAAGCCGACTATCGCGCATCTCGTGATGCTCGGCACGCCGAATATGGGCAGCCCGTGCGCCGATTTCCTGTATCCGAAATACAAGGCTCTCGGTTTTGAAGTCGAAGCCCTGCGCGAGCTTATGCGCCCGGTCGTCGCCGAATTCAACAACCAGATTACGAACCGCAAAGGCGTGAGATTTTCCATCACCTACACCGACAAGATTCCCCTTACCTGCGATTTGAAGGAAGCGGGCGACGGCGTGGTGACGAGAGCTTCGGCAATCTGGCAGATAGCCGACGTCAGCCACTCCGACAGCCTCGACCACACGGCTTTGACGGGCAAAGAAGATTTTATGCGCTTCGTGCGCCCGCGCCTCGCGCTCGGACCGAAAATGGCAAAGTATTAAAAGGTTTTTCGAGTTTGGCGGACATAAGGGAAAGGCGTCGGAAATGATGCCTTTTTCTATTTGTAAGTCGTTGATTTTCCTGCTTTTTCGCGTGGTTCGCGCAGGCGCCCGGTCATAACCCCGCATTTATTTCACGAGCGCACTTTTCTCCGTCGAAAATTTTCCGGGAATCCGTGTTAACACTTTCTACGCTTGACTCGTCTATATTATCGGCACGATATTAAAAGCCGTTTGAAACAGCAGCGGTAGCGGCGGCGGCGGCGGGTGACGAAGCGGTTTTATAATCTTTTCATATCCTTTTTTATTTATTTCATCGCCCGCCGCTGCACACTTTAGATAGATGTCCGAAAGCGAAATGACCGGCAATTTACTTTTTTTTGCGAGCGCCGAAGCGACGAAAGGAGCGGAAGCGACCGCGCCGATTGCGGCGGCGGCGCAGCAGCAGCCGAGACCCGAGGCGCGGCTGGTCGAGCGCGCGTGCGGCGGCGACCGCGAGGCGTTCGGAGAGCTTTACAGGCTTTTCGCGCCGCTCGTTCACGGAATCGTGCTGGCGCGCGTGCCGCGCGACGAAGCCGACGACATCGCGCAGAACGTTTTTCTTTCGGCTTATAAAAATCTGCACACGCTGCGCGATTACAACGCCGTCGGTCCGTGGCTGGCGATGATTGCCCGAAATTATTCAAACGAGTTTTACCGGCGCGAAAAACCGACCGAGGAGCTATCCGAAGATTTAACGCACACGGACGCGCCGGAAACCGAAGCGCGCGAGATTTTATCGGCTATCCGGTCGCTGCCCGAAGCGTATAAGGAAACGCTGATTCTGCGCCTGGTCGAAGGAATGACCGGACCGGAAATCGCCGCGCAGACCGGCTTGACGCCCGAATCGGTGCGCGTCAACCTGCATCGCGGAATGAAGCTTCTGCGCCGGAAACTGGGCATCGAGGAGTAAATGATGAAGGAAGATTATCTGTGGGATAAAACGGGCAGCGACCCCGACGTCGAGCGGCTGGAAAATGCGCTGCAAGTGTTTCGCTGCAAGCAAACCGCGCCGCCGGAATTGCCGCTGCCGCTGCTGCTGCCCGCTAAAGTTCTGCCTTTTAGAAAGGAAGAGCCTGCGCTCTCGTCGCCGCAGCCCGCGCGGCGCAGAGTCTTTTCGTTTGCCGTAGCTGCGGCGGCGGCGTGTCTCGTTTTCGGCGTAATCGCTCTGAGCGTCTTCCGGCTTCAGATTTTAAATAATAAAGAGCGGATTCAAGCGGATTTAACGGAAAAAGCCGAGCCGGAAATTGCCGTGCCGCCGATGATGAAAGAGCCGGTTATTTCACAAAACGACGATTCGGCGCGCGATAACGCCCGAACTCCGAAACAATCTCCCGCGCGAAAGATTGCCGCGATTCGCAAAGACGTTCCGGCAAAGATTTCGCGAAAGACGATAGCGAAAGCGCAAACCGTCAGAGCGGCTAAACCGGATGTCCCGCGGCTGACGAAAGAGGAGCAATACGCTTACGACCAATTGATGCTCGCGCTTTCGATTACAAGCTCGAAGTTCAAATTAGTAAAGGACAAGGTCGAGGGAGCGGAAGAAAAAAACGCCGTTACCGGAGACGCGCAATAATTTATTTATCTATAGGAGAGCCGTTATGAAATCGTTAACCAATCATTCATTGAAATTTATTTTGCTGTCGCTGCTTTTCGTGCTGGGGGCGATGAGCACGGTTAAAGCGCAGGACGCGCGCCTGCGTCTCGACAGGCTGAACCGTCTGGAAGAGCGCGCCGTCGACGTCGTCGAGGTCAATATCGAAGGCAAGCTGCTGGATATGGCAAAGCGTGTTTTGAATAAATCCAACGACCC
This sequence comes from Acidobacteriota bacterium, assembly GCA_030860665.1. Classification (GTDB taxonomy): domain Bacteria; phylum Acidobacteriota; class Blastocatellia; order Pyrinomonadales; family Pyrinomonadaceae; genus JALZHR01. Next base: position 5,879 of record JALZHR010000295.1, on the reverse strand, counting down.
GAACGCGCGCAAAGTCGGGCAGGCAATCGTCGGCTTGCGAGGCATCTACGTCAGAGTCTTCAATTTTGCCAACGAGAACGAATACAACGTAGCGGACGTGGACGAAATCCGCGCGCAGCTGCAAGCGCCGGGCTGGGAGCGGCTGGTCAACGTCCGCAGCAAGCGGAACAACCAGAAAATCGACGTTTTCACGATGTTTCAGGGCGATGCGATGAGCGGCGTGGCGGTCGTCGTTTCCGAATCGAAGAGCATCGCGCTCATCAACGTCATCGGTCCGATTGACATCGATGCGCTGGCGGAAATGAGCGGCAAGATGAACATTCCGAAAATCGACATCGAAAGAGAAGAAAATCCGGAACAACCGAAAAACTAAAAAGGAGCGATGATGAGGACGATGCTGGTTAGAAAAAAATTATTGATTGCGATGACTTTTCTGCTCCTTCTGCTGCCGGTCTTCGCCGTATTCAGCGTTCCGTCGGCGGAAGCGAAAGGCAATGAATACAAGCGGATAGTCAAACATCTGAAGACGAAATATCAAGCCCGGAAGGTCAGGATTCCTTTTCTCTGGCTGGCGCGTTTCGCCGTCAGCGTAGCGCGCCCGGCGGGCGTCAAAAGCTTCAGCATCACGGTGTTTGAAAACGTGAAATTCTCGCCCGAAACGCTCGACGCCGAAATGCAGTCGGCAATGCGAAACTCTTTCGGCAAAGATTGGAACTCGATTCTCCGCGTCCGCTCGCGCGCAGGTCAGCAGGCTTATATGTATATGCGCGAGGACGGCAAAAACGTGCGGATAACAATGGTCACCATCGACAAGGAACAAGCCGCCATTATCCGCGCCACGTTCAGCCCCGAAAAGCTCGCCGAATTTGTCGAAAACCCGAAAATCTTCGGCGTTTCCTTAAACGATAACGAAAAACAGGCGTCAAGCAGCAGCGGCGGCGGAAACGAAAAGCCGAATAATTAACGGAAAACTTTAATAACGGAAAACGGAAAACGGAAAACGGAAAATAAAAGAATTGTCTTCTTCATTTTCCATTATCCGTTTTCCGTTTTCCGTTTTTATCGCGTTTCGGGCGGAAGAATTCGGTCGAGCGTTTTGAGCAGCTGCTCGCCGTGCAGAAGACTTTGGTCGAGCACGAGGACTTTACCGTCCGGCGCGAGCAGAATCGACGAAGGATATTCCTGAATGCGGTAAACGTTCTCGACCATTTCCTTAATGCTGTCGTGCCGCGCCTGCGTCCACCCGATTCCGTTTTTCTGCAAAACGGCTTTGACCATCGGCGTATTTTCGTCCGTGTCCATTCCCAGAATCTCAAAACCGCGAGCGCGAAATCTTCTGTAGGCTTCAAACTGGTAGGGCAGCTCGCGCCTGCAATCGACGCACCATAAACCCCAAAAATCGACGAGCAGGTATTTTCCGCGAAATTCCGCGAGGCTTCGCTTTTTGTCTTCAAAATCGACGAAGGAAAAATCCGGCATCGGCTTGCCGACTTCCAGCTCGACGCGGCGGTATTCGCCCGGCGCGCGGCTGCGCATCACAATCTGATTTTGGGCGACGTCGGCGCGGCTGGTCGAAAGATAAAGGTCGCCCAGGCGAAAAACGATTTCGTCTTTCGAGGCGTAGGAAGTTTCCGGCGAAAACGGCTCGTTTTTTATTTTCCCGTCGCCGTCCGCGTCGATTCCCATAATGCCTTCGGTCGTGCTGACCGCGCCCTTCTCGGCATCAAACTGATACTGCACGAGCGTCGGGCGGTTTTGGATTTGGACGCGTCCTGCGGCGTAGGCAAGCAGAGACTGCATCAGCACGCGGTCGCCCGGCTGCATCTCAGGACTGCTGAAGTCGCGCCGGTAGCGCAGAAAAAGCGGGAAGCTGTTAAAAAGGGAAGTTTTTATCGGCAGCTTCAGCGTATATTCAAAATCATTCGGATTATCTTTGCCGCCGGCAATCATCGCGAAACATTCGTTTCCGGCAAAGGTCGCATCCGTGTTTAAGTCAACGCAGACGGACGGCGCTCGCTTGTCGGATTCGACTAGCAGAACGTCGAATTTGCCGCCGGATTTGCGCAAATCAAAAATTTTGCCAGCCGCCAGCTTCGCGCCGTTTTCAGGCGGCTGCGCGAATTTGAAGCCGCCCGAATTTTTCGCGGGCTTCAGCATTATCCGGTAAAGCTGCCGCGTGTCCGGTATCAATTCGGCGTCAAACTTGCCGAAATATTCGATATTACCGGCGGAATTTTTTACGCCGTCCTGCTGCGGCGGCTGCGCCGGAGTGACGGCAGCCGAAAGAAAAATTAAAACGGCGGCGAAATACCGGAAAGAGTTTTGAGAATTTTTCATAACGAAGATTTTCAGCGCGCCTGAAAGAATATTTTCTAAGATACGCCGAAATTATTTGTTTTGTAAATGAAGATAAATTCTCACCGCCCGTAGCCGTGCCGAAAGTCCGTGATTTTAAGCGGGTTTGCCGCTCGGATTACAAAGGACGGAAGCCTTCAAGCCGAATGAGGGCGCACAACTGCCGGGCGAGTGCGCCCTCGAAAAATTACCGGCATTAATTCCCGATATTACGGGACAAAAGCCGCCGGGACGGGCAAATCATCAGCCAGACCGAATTGTGCGGCTGTAAAGCCTCCGCTCTGCGAGCCTAAAATATACCAGTTGCCCTGCCTGTAAACCGCAATATCCGTCTTTCCGTCGCCGTCGTAATCAGCCGCTGCCGGAATATCGGTGGAAATTCCGAATTGAATGCCGGTAAACTGCCCGTCCAGACTGCGGTTGATATACCAGCTTCCTTCCGCTGCTCTGTAAACCGCCTGGTCTGCTTTTCCGTCGCCGTCGAAATCTCCCGTTATGGGTTTATCAGTGGAAATGCCGAACTGAACAGAGGTAAAGCCTTGAGTCGAGCGCAGCAGATACCACACTCCGTCTCTGTAAACGGCAGGGTCTGTTTTCCCGTCTCCGTCGTAATCAGCCGCGACAGCCTTATCCGTCGAGTTTCCGAACTGCACACTGGTCGATTGATTATTCGTCAAATCCAATGTATGCCAATCTCCATTGCGATAAACAGCCAGCTCAGCTCGCCCGTCCCCGTTGTAATCCGATGGCACGGGTTTATCGCCCGGCGAGCCGAACTGTTGAGCGCGAAAAGCCGAATTCGAGCTTTGCAGCAGATACCAGTTTCCTTCTCTGAAAACGGCGATGTCGGTTTTTCTGTCTCCGTCGTAATCGGCGGGCGCGAGCTTATCGGTCGCTAATCCGAATTGAGTTCCGGTAAATCCTGAAGTGCTTTGCAGCAGATACCAGTTTCCCTGCCGGAAGACCGAGATGTCCGAGCGACCGTCGCCGTCGAAATCAAAGCGCTTTCCGGCAGCTCCCGCCTGATTGATGGTCACAACCTGCGCTCCGATGGTAATTGTCGCCGTGCGAGCATTGGCGGAAGGATTCGGCTGGACGGTAAAGCTGGCAGTTCCGTTTCCGGATTGCGGCGCGCTGGTGACGAAAATCCAGCCCGCATTTGCCGACGTCTGCCAGCTGCATTCAGCCCCTGCAGAAACCTGAATATTGCCCGTGCCGCCTGTCGAAGAAAAACTCATCACTGATTGATTGACTGAAAACGGGCAGCCCGAAGCCTGCTGCACCTGAAAAGTGCGCGCAAACGAACCGTTCGTTATCACAATCGTTCCGGTGCGCGCGGGTCCCATATTCGGAGCGACCGAGAAGGCGACCGCGCCTTCGCCTTCGCCGCTCGAACCGACGGTCAGAGTGATAAATCCGGACGTGCTCGAAGCCGTCCACGGGCAGCCGGTCGGCATCAGCACATTAAAGCCGCCGCTGCCGCCGCCGACGGGAAACGCCTGCACGCTCGACGAAAGACTGAACAGGCAGGCGGAAGTCGAGCTTTGAATATTCAAGCTCCAACTGCCCGCGATGCTGCCGGAATTTTCGCCCGTATCGTCCGCGACATATAATTTCCAGATGCCGTTTGCCGCACTGCCGTAAAACGCGTTGAGCGTCGTTCCGGTTGTGCCCGAAGGCGCAGGCGCGGGAAATGCGTCGCCGGTCTCAAAATTCGTCGGTTTAAAAGTTCCCGACACAAGCGGCTCGCTGTCCGGCAGATTTGCCGCGGCGGCATCGTCGAAAACCAGATTAAGCCCGCCGACTTCGGTGTTTCCGCCGACGTCGGACATTAAAACGATGCGCCGCCCGTTCGGCGCGACCAGCATCAGGTCGGCGTCATCAGGCGCGGTGTGGCTGAAGTTGTTCAAGGTCACGGTCACTTTAGTAACCGAACCCTGTTGACCCGTAATCGCCAAATCGGAAGGATACGGCTGCGCCGAGCCGTTTTCAGGAATCGTAATCGCGTTTGCCGAAGTTTGCAGATTCAGGCTCCACGCGTTAATCGTTCCCGTGTTGTTGCCGTTATCGTCGACCAGAAACAGCTTCCACTCGCCGTTCGGCTCGCTGCCGTTCAGGGCGGAAAGCATTCTGCCGGTCGGCGCGCCGCCGGGCGCAGGCGCGGGAAACGCGTCGTTCGCCTCGAAATCGGTCGGCTTGTAGCTGCCCGACGTCAGGGCGGCATTGTCGGGCAGAGAGTTCGCCGCGCCGTCGTCAAAAGTCAGCGATACGTTATTAGCTTCGGTCGCGCCGCCGACATCGGACATCAGGACGACTTTTCGACCGTTCGGAGAGACGAGCAGCAAATCGACGTCGTCGGGCAAAGAGTGACTGAAATTTTCCAATCCGACGGTGACTTTGGAAACCAGACCCGTCTGACCGGAAATCGTGATTTCCGACGGGTAAGGCTCGGACGCGCCCACGGCGGGAATGCCGATGGCGGTCGTCGAAGTGTCGATGACGAGACTCCAGCCGCCGGAAATATCGCCCGCGTTTGCGCCCGTGTCGTCGACGGCAAACAATTTCCACGTCCCGTTCGGCTGGTCGTTAAAAAACGCGCTCAACCTCGTTCCGCTCGGCTCGCCGCCGGGCGCTGGAGCGGGAAATGCGTCGCCCGCGTCAAAATCGGTCGGCTTATAATTTCCCGATACGATTGGAGTGTTGTCCGGCAGCGAATTTTGCGCGATGTCTTCAAAAGACAGGCTGAGATTGCTGACGGCGTTGTTGCCGCCGACATCCGACATCAGCACGACTTTTCGCCCGCTCGGCGAGACGAGCAGCAAATCGACGTCGTCCGGCGCGGCGTGCGAAAAATTCGACAGGTTGACGCTGACTTTCGTCACCTTGCCGGGCAAACCGGAAATTTGAATCTCGCTCGGATACGGCGACGCCGTGCCGACGTTCGAGAAAGCGATGGCGGTCGGGTTTTCACCCGTCACGGCGTTCGTCACCAGCACGTTGTCGATGCGCCAGCCCGTGCCGCCGATGGTATCGTCCGAGCCGTGCCGCCAGCGGAACTGAACCTGCTGGCGATAAGCGGCGGGCGGCAGATTGACTTCCGTCGTAATGTAATTGACGCTGTTACCAGACCAAGCCATTCGCCCGGGAAGCGGATTAAAACAGCAGGTGCTCAGCATGCGGTTGTAGCCGCCCGTGACGAACGAGCCGCCAGCCGTGATGATGTCCTGAAACGCGCCGCCGTTGACGCTGATTTCCAAAACGCCGCCGTCAAATCCGTTTTCGGAATTGTATAAATGTCTGAAAATCAATTTCGGCGAGTTTGCTCCGACTCTGACGACGGGCGAAACTATCGAGGAAGTGGAAACGGTCGCCGGGTTATTGGTAAAAATGCAGTTCGGCGCGCTACTCGGATTCGTCGTGCTGGTGGCGAACGGCAAAGCGCCCGTTCCGGTGACGGCAGCCGTCCAGTTTTGCGGAAGCTGCGGCGTGGTCACGTTGTCGAAGGTTTCCGAGAAACCGACGAC
>JALZHR010000185.1 GCA_030860665.1 Acidobacteriota bacterium | reverse complement strand
TTTCGACATCTCGCCGAACGGCTTTCGCGCGATGATTTCCTCGAACCAGGGCACGATTTTCGTCGAGCCTTATGCTAAAGGCGATACGCTCAACTACATCAGCTTCAACAAAACCGCTATGCCGAAGTCAAGCAACGAATGGGTTTGTATGACGAACGGCGAAATCCTGAATCAGCAGCAGCTCGAACAGATTAGCTTTCTGCCTTCCGTGCCGGAGGTAACCAGCGGCGCGACCCTCAGAACCTATCGTTTGGCGATGGCGGCGACCGGCGAATACACGACCGTGTTTCGTCATGTCGGCGACACCGACGCGCAGGCGAAAGCCCGCGCGCTGGCGGCAATCAACACGTCGATTAACCGCGTCAATCTCGTTTACGAACGCGACGTGGCGGTCAGAATGGTTTTGATTGCCAACACCGACCAGTTGATTTACACGGACGGCGCGACCGACCCTTACTCGAACAACAACGGTTCGACGATGCTCGGTCAGAACCAGACGAATATCGATACCGTCATCGGAACGGCGAACTACGACGTCGGTCACGTTTTCTCGACCGGCGGCGGCGGCGTCGCCAATCTGAACGGTCCCTGCGGCGCGAACAAAGCGCGCGGCGTGACGGGCTTGCCGAACCCGGTCGGCGACGATTTCGACATCGATTTCGTGGCGCACGAAATCGGTCACCAGTTCGGTGCTAACCACACGTTTAACACGAGCTGCGGCGGAAACAGAAGCGGCGGGTCTGCTTACGAGCCGGGCAGCGGCATCACGATTATGGGCTACGCGGGCGTCTGCGGCGCGCAGGATTTGGCTCCGCACAGCATCGACACTTTTCACGTCAAGAGCATCGAAGTGATTGTCAACTTTACGACCAACGGAAACGGCAACACCTGCGCCGCGCAGACCGCGACGGGCAACACGCCGCCGACCATCACTTCACCGGCAAACGGAGCTTCGTGGAACATTCCGAAACAAACTCCTTTTGCCTTAAACGCGACGGCGACCGACGCCAACAACGACGCAATCACCTACGACTGGCAGCAATACGACCTCGGCGCTTCGACCTCGGCGATTCCGAATACGGACGGCGACGGCACGGCGCGCCCGATTTTCCGCCCGTATCTGCCGACTACGACCGGCGTTCAAAACTATCCTTCGACCCAATATATTCTGAACAACGCCAACGTCCCGCCTTCGACCTACGGCGGCGGATTCCTGACCGGCGAGCTTCTGCCCGCGATTACCCGCACGATGAATTTTCAGGTCATCGCGCGTGATAACCGTCTGGCGGGCGGCGGCGTCAATACCGCGACCGTTCAGGTTATGGTTGACGGCAACAGCGGACCGTTTGCGATTACCGCGCCGAACGCGGCAGCCACCTGGAACGGCGGCTCGACGCAGACCGTGACGTGGGACGTGGCAAACACGACAGCCGCTCCGGTCAACGCCGCGAACGTGAAGATTTCGCTTTCGACCGACGGCGGGCAGACTTTCCCGACGACGCTCATCGCCAGCACGCCGAACGACGGCTCGCAGGCGATTACCGTTCCGAACATCAACACGACGCAGGCGCGCATCAAGGTCGAAGCGGTCGGAAACATCTTTTTCGACATCACGGCTCCCAACATTACGATTAATCAAACCGCTGTCGTCAACGAAGCTCCTTTCGACTTTGACGGCGACGGCAAAACCGATTTGTCGGTCTTCCGCCCGTCCGATTCGGTCTGGTATCTGCTGCGCTCGACCGCCGGCTTTACCGCCGTGCAGTTCGGCGTTTCCACCGACAGAACGGTTGCCGGTGACTACGACGGCGACAACAAAGCCGACATCGCGGTCTGGCGTCCTTCAAACGGAACGTGGTATCGCCTGAATTCGTCGAACAACACGTTTGTCGGCGCGCAGTTCGGCGCGAACGGCGACATCCCGCAGCCCGCGGATTTTGACGGCGACGGCAAAGACGATTTGGCTGTCTGGAGACCGGCGGACGGCACGTGGTATCGCATCAACAGCGGCAACGGTCAGTTTGTCGGCACGCAGTTCGGCGCGAACGGCGACCGCCCGGTCGTCGGCGATTACGACGGCGACGCGAAAGCCGACGTTGCCGTGTTCCGCCCGTCGAACGGTACGTGGTATCGCATCAACAGCTCGAACAACGTCTTCTCCGGCGTCTCGTTCGGTCTGGCGAGCGACATCGTCGTCCCGGGCAATTACGACGGCGACAACCGGCAGGACATCGGCGTTTTCCGCCCGTCCGACGGCACCTGGTATGTCTACACCGCTGCCGGAACGCTTCTGGTCACGCAGTTCGGCGCGAACGGCGACGTTCCGGTTCCGGGCGATTACGACGGCGACGGCAAATACGACCAGGCTGTCTATCGCGGCGGCGTCTGGTATCTGAACCGCTCGACGGCGGGCTTTACCGGCGTCCAGTTCGGCGTCGGCAGCGACCAGCCGGTTAACCGTCGTTAATCAAAACTCATTTCGATTAATGAAAAAAAGCGGAAAGAGAAACTTCTCTTTCCGCTTTTTCTTTTGGCGGCGGCTGAGACGAAAAATTATAAATCGAACACCAGCGGCGGATTGGTCGGCTCGTAAGCCTCGTCACAGGTCGAAGCGTTGACAAACTTCACGCCGAATTTTTCCGTTATCCCGTAGCTGTGGTGAATGTGCCCGAAGACGTGCAGTCGCGGGCGTATTTCCTCGATTCGCAGCCGCAGCCGCTCGCAGCCGACATTCGAGCCGCCGGGCGGAGCATCCAGAATTCCGAAAGGCGGTCCGTGCGTGATTAAAATTTCGGTGCCGGGCGGAATCAGCTTCCACTTTTCCGCCAACGGCTCGCCTCTCGGCAAATTAAAAGCCCAGTCGAAGAACCACGGCTGCCACGGGCTTCCGTAAATTTTCAGATTTTCGATTTCCGCCGCCGAATCCTGTAGATAAACTATTTCATCGCTCAGCAGTTTTCGGGCGATACGGTTGTTGGTTTCAAAAAGCCGGTCGTGATTTCCTGCGACGAAAATTTTATGACGGTGCGGAAGCGCGGCAAACCATTCGTTAAACCAAACAATTTCGTCAATCGTGCCCTGAATCGTCGCGTCGCCCGCGTGAATCAGAATATCGCCGTCGGGTATGCGGATTTGTTCGCTGCTGTAGTTATGCGTGTCGGAAAGGCAGACGATTCTCGGCATTGCGGTTTTCCTGCGGTTTCGGTCGGCGGCGGTCTTTGACCGAAACGATTTTGCTGGTCTGCCATTTTAATCGCGAAACGAAAGAAATACAAAATATTACGCGCCGTTTAAAAAGAGTGCGCTGGCTGAAGCGCGCGATTTAACCGGCTCAATCGTTCGGCTTCGATTATCGCCGCGGCAATTTTTTCCGGGCGGCAGCCCTCGTTGATGTATAATTAAGATTCAGCGGAGAAGGCGAAATCAATGAGCGCTACGGCAAATCTTTTACTGACAATCGCGGGCGTCATTTTAATCTTACTGGTTTTCTACGATATTTACGCCACAATCCTGCGCGCCACGAAATATCCGGGTCCGTTCAGCGAGTTTTTAAATCGAGGTTTGTGGTGGCTAATCTCGCGCGCGACGTGCAATTTTAATCGCCGCCTGCGTCACCGCCTGCTGTCTGCGGTCGGACCGCTTTTGATGCCTCTTTTAATCTCCGTTTTATTACTGACGCTGATGACGGGATTCGCCCTCATCTATTTGCCGCGCCTGGAAACGCAGTTTCAAATGGACGACGCCGCGCACGGCAGCCTGGTTTTGCGGGCGTTTTATTTCAGCGGCATCACGCTGACCACGCTCGGCTACGGCGATATTCTGCCGATTTCCGCCGCGATGCGGGTGGCTTCGCTGTTTGAAGCCGCTCTGGGAATGGCGACCATCTCGATTTCAATCACTTATCTGCTGACCGTCTACAGCGCGCTGGAGCGCAAGCGCGCCGTCGCGCTCAAGTTTTATCATCAGGCGCGGCAGGGCGCGGACATTTCCGGCTTTATCTCCAGCCATTTCGCGCGCGGGCGTTTTCACAGCCTGACCAAATCGCTGCGCGAGGCGACGCACGATTTGCAGGAGCTGCTCGAATCTCATATCGAACATCCGGTCATTCATTATTTTCATCCGGTCGAAGTTTATAAAGGCTTGCCGCGCGCGATTTTCGTCGTGCTGGAAACGGTCGCGATTCTCAACGCGCATCTGGAAGAGGAAGAATACGTCGAGGCGGGCGACCACCCGGACGTTTTAATCGCCGGAGACAGCGCGCGCCACGTTCTGTTCGAGATGCTGACGTCGCTCAAGCTCGAAAAACGCGCGACCGAGCCGTTTGAGTCCGAAGAAGAAACGCTGAAGCGGCGACGCGAATGTTTTAACCGCGCCATCAAACATTTGCAGCGCAGCAAAATCAAGACTCGTTCGGACATCGAACAGGCGTTTCTCGAATACTCGACCGACCGCGCTCAATGGGAACGCCAACTGTATCATTTCGCCGATTTTCTCGGCTACGACTGGGACGAAGTGACCGGCGACCACAGTCTCGAAGACGCGATGGACGAAGAGCTAGCCGAACGACACGAGCTGCTCGCCGCGAGCAAAGAGTAAAAACATTTAACATTTAACATTTAACATTTATCAGTCGGAATTCGATAAATGATAAATGTTAGATGTTAAATGTTCCGGTTCATCTCGTTTCGTAAACTTTCGAGACAAAGCTGCCGTTTAGAAATTCCTGCGGGTTGATTTGGCTTTGCAGAACGACGCCGCGATATTTGCCCGACAGGAGCAGCATCGCCGATTCGAGCAGCGGAGCGGCGGTCGTCGTCTGAATCGCGCGCAGAAAATGCCCGTTGATTTCCAGAGGCTCGACGAAAAACGCTTTTTCTAGCAGGCGGCGCACGTTATGCCTGTCGAAGCCTTCGACCGAAGCGTGAACCAGCACGAAATCGTCCTCGACCGCCGGAACTTCGCGCAGGAAAACTTCCAGAACGTTTTTCGGCAAATCCTCGTCGTTCGGAAATTTTCTGATAACGTTGTCCACCCAGGCGTAATGCCCGACGTGGCGCAGCGTTTTGTAGTCGAGTCTTCTCGCCTTATCCGTAAAGAATTCCGGCAAATCAGCCGCGCCGCCCGACGTTAAATCCGCCTCGTAGCTTCTGCCGCCGATGACGATTTGCTCGCGGTCGGTGAGCGCGGGCAATTCCGTGATTTTGTAATCGCGAATCACGCGCGAAGGCTTCACGTATTCGGTCGCCACGCCAATCGGCGACCACGTAAAGCCGTAAAAATGCGGCTGGTGCGCGTGCGCCGTCAGCGCGCCGACCTTCATCCCGATTTTTTCGATTTTCTCGTTTTCAAACTGCTCGACGAATTTTTGATAAAGCGACATCGCCAGCACGTTGATGAATCCGGGCGCGAGTCCGGTCTGCAGGATAAAGCCGGTTTCAGAGTCTTTCGCCATCGCGATTATCTCGTCGGTTTCGGCGACGTATTCGGTCAGGTTCGCGTAGTGCATTTTGAAATCTTTCGCGAAACGCGCCATTCGCGGAGCCTGCCCGCCGGGCGAGCAGTCCAGCAGAACGTCGCAGCCTTCAAAAGCGGCGGTCATCGCCTTGCTCGCGCCGTCTTTCGTCATCAAAACCGTTTCGACCTTCGATTGTTTGGCGGAATTTTGCAAGACGAAATCCTTCGCCTTTGCTAAATTTTCCTCCGAAATATCGCCTAAGATTACTTCCGTTTCAAACGCCGCCCACTCGCGCAGAAGTATCGCCGCCGCTTCGCCGATGCCGCCCGAACCGGCAATAAAGATTTTTTTTGTCATAGATTAGAAAAATAAATGAACGCTGGTAATTAAAAATATTACAACGAAAAAGCCGACTTTGCGAATCGCGGCAAGTCGGCTTTTTAAACTGTCTATTTTGAAAATTTCAGATTGCGGCGTGAGATAACCCCGCTGATTTTATCGCCGGTTTTACGGCGCGAGAGCTGCGACGAACTGATGCCAAACCGCCGTTTGAGCGAAAGCCATTCTAAACGGTATCGGCAGGGCAATAAGATAAAGCAGGATTGCGGCAGCAAAAACACGATTGAATCTGCCGTGTTTCAGCTTTAACCAAACCAGAGAAAAAATCGCCAGCAGCGCGGGAATTCCGAAAGCGAACAGCGGCGCGGAGCTTTCCGGCACAACCGGAATTCTGAATAACGCGGCGGGCAGAAAATTTATCGCCGTCATCAGCATCAGCGATTTATGTTCGAGCGGGCGCTTGCGATAATAAATCGCGGCGGCAAAATAAACGACGAACAAAAGGATATCGCCCGCGGGCAGAATAAAAAACTCGTGCGGGTCGACTCCCGGCGGCGCGCTGTGTCTGACGAGCTGCGCGTCATACGCCGTCGCCATCCCGACGACGACGACCAGCGCGGCGAGCGCGATGCCCGCCAATCCCAGCGTCATATGCAGCTTGATATTTTTCGAGCGAACAAGAGCGACCTGCGCGACGAAATAAAGAACCCACAGCGACATTACGATGCCGTGCGCGTGGACGAGCGCATTGGCGACCGGCTTTACGTCAAAAAATGCGCTGAAATAATAAGACTTGAAATACCCGATTAAGACCAGCAGCGGAAATCCGATTGTCGTGATTAAAAACAAACGACGGTCTGCCTGGCGCGGTAATAAGTTTGCATTGATTGCCATAAAATCAACCTCCGACTTATTAGGCGAAAAATCCGCGCGAGAAGTATCACCTGATTTTTTAGCCGTCTCGGGAAATAGGCGGCTTTGCACAAAAATCAGAGAAAGGAAATTTTAAATTTTAAATTCTAAATCGATAGAGATTTGGAAATAACGAAATCCGTCTTAACCGGATTTTCGGCGACGTTTTTCCAGCGACCTTTCCGGCTCGTTTTGCAGCCCGGAAAATTTGCCGTGATACTCAAGCACGAGGCGATAATCCACATTTAAAACCGGACCGGTAAAGCCTTTTTTTCTAATCGTTTCCGCCTGCCAGATGCGGTAATCCCTTTCGTTCCTGAGCAAATTTCTATGTTTGCAGAAGCGATACATTTCAGTTCCCGGAAGCGGGTTCAGAATGTTCGGATTCGGGTAAGCGTTCGGGTGCTCGACAAAAAAATTCCACGTCTCGTCGTAATCGTCGCGCGTTTCGCCCGGCACGCCGAGCAGGATATTGAAGCCGCCCGGAATATTGTATTCCCGGCACAGCCGCGCCGCCCGGTGAGCCTGCTCGACGGTCGTTCCTTTGTCGATAAAATCCAGCATTTTCTGCGAGCCGCTTTCAAATCCGAACCAGACCGTGCAGTTCATATCGCTGACGGCTTCGGCGATTTCTTCATCCCAGCGGTCGACCGTCGAATTAAACTGCACGGTCATCTGCGGAAACTCGGCGCGAGCGACGCGCATAAACTCCAGAAAATTTTTCTTGTGCAGAGTGGCAATCGAATCGCTGACCTGTATGTAATTCGCGTCGTAAGCGGCGACGGCGCTGCGGACGGTTTGATAAATAATTTCGAGCGGAATCGGGCGAAACGGTTTGAAAGCGCCGCCGGTTTTGGCGACTTCGCAAAACGAGCAGTTTTTGACGCAGCCGCGCGAAAGCTCGACGTAAACCGGGCGATGCCGCTCGTATTGCGCCATCACGTTGGTATAATACGAAAAATCGCGCACCGGCGGCACGCGATTCATCTCCTTAAGCGGCAGCGAGCCGCCGTCCAGAATACGCGATTTGCCGTGGCGCTTTTCCGGCGGCATTTCGCCGTTTTCGAGCTGCTTCAGAAAATTGCCGAATTCGGTTTCGGCTTCGCCGTGATAGATATAATCGAAAAGGTTTTCTTCGATAAGCTCGCGCTCGGCGACTTTCGCGTGCAGACCGCCCGCGATGACGGCGATGCCGTGTTTACGGGCTAAACGCGCAATCTCGTAAGATTCCGGCGCGGAAGACGACATAAAGCTGATTCCGAGCAAATCGGGCTGCGCCGCTAAAATTTCGTCCTCAATCGCCGCGTAATCGGTCGTCCAGTTTTTGCCTTCGCCGTCTTTTGCGGAAAGCCGCATATAAAGGCGCGTGTCGAGCAATTCGACGCTGTGATTTCCGGCGGCGCGCGCCAGTTCCGCGAGAATCAAAAGCGTCGTCGACGGAGCCATAACGGGAAAGCGAATGTTCAGCAGCTCGGCGTTCGCAGCCGATATTTCAGGCGTGGCTGAGAGGATAAACATTATCTTCATAGATTTACCTGAGAATAAATTACTGCCGCCGCTGTTGCAGGCGCGCTTTCATCGGCAATTTACTCGATATTAAAATATTTCGCCTGCGGGTGATGAACGATAATCGCCGAGGTCGATTGTTCCGGGTCGAGCTGAAATTCTTCGCTCAGCTCGACGTCGATTCTTTCCGGGCGAAGCAGCTCGAAAATCTTCGTCTGGTCTTCCAGATTCGGGCAAGCCGGGTAGCCGAAGCTGTAGCGCGAGCCTTGATAACCCTGATGAAACAGCTTCGCCAACTGGACGGCGTCGCTTCCGGCAATCCCGAGTTCCTCGCGGATTCGCTTGTGCCACATTTCCGCCAATGCTTCCGCCGATTCGACGCCGAGACCGTGAAACAAAAGATAATCGGTATATTTATCCGATTTGAAAAGCTCAGCCGCGTATTGGCTCGCTCGTCTGCCCATTGTCACCAAATCGAAAGCGACCACGTCAATTTTGCCCGAATCTTTCGCCGCAAAATAATCCGCCAGACAGAGATTTTGCCCGCCGCGCTGGTTTTCGGGCTGGCGCGGAAACGTGAAGCGAAGCTTTTCGGTGCGCTCGTCGTCCTCGTAGATGATTAAATCGTTGCCTTCCGACTGGCACGGAAAATAGCCGTAGACGACTTTCGGCGTGAGCAGATTTTCGCCTTTGGCTTTTTCCTTAATGGCTTCAAATTTCGGGTAAACGGTCTCGTGCAGAATCTTTTCGTATTCTTCTTTCGACTTGCGCCCCTGCTTGTATTGCCACTGACCTTTGAACAGTGCGGTTTCGTTGATAAAGGCGAAAACTTCGTCCAAATCAATATCTTCGACCACGCGCGAGCCGTAAAACGGCGCGGCGGGAATTTCGATGCCGGTGGAAACGTCGGATTTGTTCGTGTGCGTCGTGTCGCCGCTCGTTCTGGATTTCACGCGCGCGGCAATTTTGCCCAGCTTCGCGTCCTCGCCGACCAAATCTTCGACATCTTCGACGGTTTGAATGGATTGCGCCGATGCGCCAGCCGCCGAAGGCAGTTCCGATTTGCCGTTTCCAGCCGCCGCGCCCCTGGCTTTCGACTCTTCACTCTCGGCTTTCGCCTCGCGGCTCATCAATTTGTCCATCGTGTGCAGACCGTCGAAAACGTCGCGCGCGTAGAACAATTTGCCCTTGTAGAGCGGCACTAAATCCTGCTCGACATAACGGCGATTCAAAGCCGCGCCGCCGAGCAGAACCGGAACGTTGACGCCGCGCTCGTTCATAATTTCGAGATTATCGCGCATAACGAGCGTCGATTTGACGAGCAAGCCGCTCATCCCGATGGCGTCGCATTTCGTTTCCTCGTAGGCTTTTAAGATTTCGTCAATCGGCTGCTTGATGCCGAGATTGACGACCTTGTAGCCGTTGTTGGTCAGGATAATATCGACCAGATTTTTGCCGATGTCGTGAACATCGCCCTTGACGGTCGCCAGAACCATCACGCCTTTGTTCGATTCGCCTTCGACCTTATCCATAAACGGCTCTAAAAATCTGACCGCCGCCTTCATCACTTCCGCCGATTGCAGAACGAAGGGAAGCTGCATCTGTCCCGAGCCGAACAAATCGCCGACCGTTTTCATTCCGTCGAGCAGGAAGTTGTTGATGATGTCGAGCGCCGGGTAATTTTCCAGAGCCTTTTTCAGATTGTCTTCCAAGCCGATTTTTTCGCCGTCGATGATGTGATGCTTCAGTTTTTCCTCGACCGGCAGATTGCTGACGTCAACCTTCATCGACTTCGCCGTTTTGCCCTCGAACATTGTCGTGAATTCGCCGAGCGGGTCGTAGGTGCAGATGTCGCCCTCGAATTTTCGCTTGTCGTAGATAAGCTCCAGCGCGACCTCGATTTCGTGCTCGTTAAAGCGATTTAAGGGCAGAATTTTCGAGGCGTTGACGATTGCCGCGTTCATTCCGGCTTCGACGCACTCGTGCAGAAAGATTGAATTCAAGACGACGCGCGCCGCCGGGTTCAAGCCGAAAGAGATGTTGGAAACGCCGAGCAGAATGTTCGTTTCGGGCATTTCCGCGTGAATCTGTTTGATGGCTTCGATGGTTTCGGCGGCGTTTTTGCGGTCTTCTTCGATGCCGGTCGAAATCGGCAGCGCGAGCGGGTCGAAGAAAATATCGTGCGCCTTGATGCCGAACTCCACAGCCTGACGGTAGGCGCGGCTGGCGATTCTCACCTTGTCCGCGGCGGCGCGCGCCATTCCTTCCTCGTCAATCGTGCCGACGACGACGCCCGCGCCGTATTCCTTCGCCAGTTCGAGAACTTTCAGAAAGCGTTCCTCGCCGTCCTCATAATTGGTTGAGTTTAAAAGACATTTGCCGCCCGCGTGCTGAAGCCCGGCTTCCATTTTCTGCCACTCGGTCGAATCGAGCATCAGCGGGATTTTGACGTTCGTAACCAACCGCGAAACCAGCTCGTGCATATCGGCGACGCCGTCGCGCCCGACGAAATCGACGTTAACGTCGAGAATGTGCGCGCCTTCGCGCTCCTGTTCCTTCGCCAGCGAAACCAGCCCGTCCCAATCCTCGGCGTTCAAAAGGTCGCGCATCTTTTTCGAGCCGGACGCGTTGACACGCTCGCCGATAATCAGAAACGAGTTGTCCTGCGTGTAAGGCTGTTGGACGAAAATCGAGGAAGCGGACGGAATCAGGCTCGCGTTTCGCTGTTTCGGCGAAAGTCTTTCGACCTGTTCGATGACCAGTTTCAAATGCTGCGGCGTCGTTCCGCAGCAGCCGCCGACGATGTTCGCGCCGAAATCTCTGGCGAAATGCAGAACCTGCGCCGTAAAGCTTTCCGGCGTTTCGTCGTAGTGCATCGCGCCGTCCTTGACTTCGGGCAGACCGGCGTTCGGCAAAACGGAAACGGGCAGCGGCGCGTTTTCGCAAAGATATTTGATGCTTTCGGTCATCTGTTTCGGACCCGTTCCGCAGTTCATCCCGACCACGTCAATCGGGAAAGGCTCGAGCGCGGTCAGCGCAGCGGAGATTTCCGTGCCGTTCAGCATAGTGCCGAAAGTTTCGATGGTGACCTGCGCGATGACCGGAAGGCGAACGCGGTTTTTCTCGAAAAATTCAAAGATGGCGGCGAGCGCGGCTTTCGTCTGGAGAATGTCCTGGCAGGTTTCGACGATGAACATATCGACGCCGCCATCGAAAAGCCCGCGCACCTGCTCGCGGTAGTTTTTCTTCAAATCCAGATACGAGATATGCCCGAGCGTCGGCAATTTCGTTCCCGGTCCCATCGAACCGGCGACGAAGCGCGGCTTGTCTTTGGTCGAAAAATCGCTGGCAATATTCTTCGCCATCTGCGCGGCTCTGAAATTGACGTCGTAGGCTTTATCGGCGATGCCGAATTCCTGCAAAACGACCGTGTTGCCGCCGAAAGTGTTCGTCTCGATAACGTCCGAGCCGACTTCCAGAAACGCGCGATGCACGTTTAAAACCGCGTCAGGACGCGTGTAAATCAGGTTTTCCGAGCAGTTTTCAAAATTCGCGCCGCCGAAATCCTCAATCGTCAAATCCTGCGCCATCAGATTCGTGCCCATCGCGCCGTCGAAAACGACGATTTTTTCTTTTAATAATTCGAGAAATTTACTCATAAATTAATTTAATCTTCCCAAAGACCCGTTTCCCTGAATTTTTTGATTTTATTCAGCCAGTCTTTATATTTTGCGCTTTCAAAATCCACGTCGCGCTCGGAATTCAACGGCGGCTCAGGCTCGTTGCCGGAAAGAAAGCCGTTCATCCAATATTGCGTTTCGGTCGAACATTCTTCCATTTCATCTTTTGAAACGAAAAAGCTCGTTTTCTTCTGCGGACACCAGCCGAGCATTCGTCCGTGAAAAGTGTGCGGGTTTCCTAACAAATAATGTTTTTCCGCGGCACAATGTCTTTTCATTATGAACCACAATTTTTCATCAATTTCGGGAACAAGCGCCATCACTTAAAAATTAAAAACTCCGCGCCGCAACGAACAGCACAGAGTTTTTGTCGGAAACAGGTTTTGAACTCGTTAGCTGTTTAGCGATTTTTTTACGTGGTCGCAAGTCGCCGTAACTCACCACGCATCGAAAGTAAAGTTTATATTTACAACGGTTTTAAGTCAAACATTCAATCAATATCATTCATCAATCCGCTTTATTTAATCATCTCCGCATCGATGTAGAAATTACGGTTGACGGCGAAAGTTTTGATTTCTTCGGGCAAAGTCAGCGTCTGCATCGTCGCGGTCGGCGTTATTTTAACTTCCTTGCCGTTAACATCGACGCGCAGCGGCATCGCAAAGCCCTCGACGATTCTGTCGTATTTGAACGAAAGATTTCTGCCGTCCGTTTTGTATTGCAAAAGCGGAACTTGTGTGGTGCGCAGATACTGGTCGAAAACTTTGCTCAAATCGATTCCGGCTTGTTTCGAGATGTAGGATTCGATTTGCTGCGTCGTCACGGTCTGATGCCAGAAATCCCGGTTCAGCCCGCGCATAATGCCGAGCCATTTCGCGTCGTCGTTGACGACGTGGCGAATGGTGTGCAGTAAGTTGCCGCCCTTGTAATACATATCGCCCGTGCCTTCGCGGTTCGAGTTATACGTTCCGATAATCGTGCCTTCGTTGCGGATGTTGTGGCGGCTGCCGATGACGTAATCCTCGGCGTCTTTTTTGCCGAAATGATACTCGACGAAAAGATTTTCCGAATAATTCGTAAAGCCTTCGTGAATCCACATATCGGCGGCGTCCTTCATCGAGATGTTGTTGCCGAACCATTCGTGACCGGATTCGTGGATGATAATAAAGTCGAATTTGAAACCGACGCCCGTGCCGGAAACGTCGCGCGCGCGATAACCGTTTCTGAACCAGTTTCCGTAGGTGACCGAGCTTTGATGCTCCATTCCGGGATATGAGACGGTGACGAGCTTAAAGCCGTCCTCGTAAAACGGATATTTTCCGAACCAGTGCTCAAAGGCTTGGAGCATCCGCGAAACTTCCTTGAACTGTCTCGCCGCCGCTTCCTTCTGGTGCGGCAAAACCCAATATTCAATGTCCAGCGCGCCGCCCAAGCCCTGATATTTTTCCGAAAAATTCACGTAGTTGCCGATGTTGACGTTGACGCCGTAATTATTTATCGGGTTGACGACTTCCCAGTGAAAGGTTCTGGTTTTGTTCTGCGCGTCGTGGTCGGTCTTTTTCAGCCGACCGTTGGAGACGGCGACAAGATTTTCCGGCACGGTGACGCTGATGCGCATTCCGCGGTCAGGCTCGTCCGCGCCGTGGTCTTTGTTCGCCCACCAGATGCTCGCGCCGTCTCCCTGACAGGTCGTATTGATAAAATGCTCGCCCAATTCGTCGCGTCCCCATTGAATGCCGCCGCTCCACGGCGGATTCCGGCTCTCGACCGGCTTGCCTTCGTAAAAGACCTCGATTTTGTCCTCGACGCCCGCCGGAATTTCCTTTTCAAACGACACCCAATAGACGTTGCCTTCGCGCTCGTATTTAAGCTCGGAATTGCCGCGCGTGATTTTCGTCACAGCCAGCGGCGGCTGCAAATCGATTTGCATTTTGCTGCCCGCTTTAACGGTTTTGAAGGTTATCGTGTTCGAGCCTTTAATGGTTCTTTTGTCGGGAAAAAACTCGACCGCCAGATGATAATGCAAAACGTCCCACCATTCGCGCTCCAGCGTGATTGAGCCGCGCAGCATTTCCTGCCGCGTAATCGGTTTTTCGGTTTGAGCAAAAATGTGACCGGCACAGGTTTGCAGCAGTAAAAATATCGAAATTGTTGTATAGATTTTTAATTTACGCATTGATTTTTAAAATATTTGAAAGAAGCCGACTGAAAAACAAGCCGCCGAGGCGAAGCGATTTACCAGATTTCCCGGACGTTCAGCTCAAAACCTTTCAACACTTCCTCGCCGGAAACTTTTTCGGGATTTTCCAGAATCTCGACCGCGCCGCCCGCGCGATAAATGTGAACGGTTTTGCTCTCCGGGTCAATCAGCCAGCCGAGGCGGACGCCGTTGGCAATGTATTCCTTCATTTTGTCCTGCAAATTTTTAAGAGCATCGGACGAGGAACGAAGCTCGATGATAAAATCGGGAACGAGCTTTGAGAATTTTTTTCGTTCTTCCTGCGAAAGATTGTCCCACTTTTCGCGCCTGACCCAGGAAACGTCTGGCGAGCGTTTAGCGCCGTTCGGGAAGGTGAATAAGGTCGAGGAATCGAAAACGATTCCGCTTTTATCTTTTTCCGCCCAAGTGGCGACTCTGAAAATTAAATCGGCATTTCTCCAGCCGGTATCGGGTAGTGTTGGGGGCACGATGATTAATTCTCCTTCGGCGGACATTTCCAGATTCAAATCCGGGTGATTGCGGCAGAGGCTTTCAAATTGCTCGTCCGACAGCCGCAAGGGGCTGAAATTTAAAACCGTCGGCACGTAGTCGGTTAATTCCGTGACAGTTGTCTGCATAGCCATATTTTCCTTTTCGTCTTGCGTTTATTTTAGACCAAAAAGCGAAAATCGGAAATAAAAAACGTGAAGCGAAGTATTTCACCTCGCCTCACGTTTAGGGACAGTTAAGTGACAGCCCGGGTTATTTTCCGATTGCGGCTTTGAACTGCTTTTCAAAGAAATCAATCGTTCCGGCAAAGCCCGGATTGTTTTTGAATTTCTCGCGCATCAAATCGAAGCCTTGCTGACCGCGCGGGTCGGCGAGCCGGATAAACGCCTGCATTCCGTGAAAAATGCCGTTAAAGTCGTTGGCTTCGAGCGATTTTTTGAAGCGGTCGAAAATAATCGGGAAGGCGCGCTCGTCGCCTTTTCCGCTGGCGGCGACAGCGGTCGTCGCCGCGCCGCGAACCTGCGCGGGCTGCATTTTGTCGTTGGCGTATTTGATTGCCGTGTCGAGCGCGCGTTTATCTTCCAGTTCCGCCAGACCGTTCAGCCCGGCGATGCGCACGCGACCGCGCCACGATTCGGTATTAACGAGCTTCAGCAAGCTGTCGTAGGCTTGCGGACTTTTCGTTTTCGCCAGCGCGACCGCCGCCCGCTGCATTACCCAGTAACTGCGGTCGTTTAAAGCCGCCAGATAAACGTCCGCGTATTTCGCCTCCTGCGCCCTGCCGAGCAGCAGAATAGCGTCGGCTCGAATTTGAGACTTTTCATCTTTCGCAGCCTTTAAAAGCGTCTGAACGGTCGCCTCGTCGAGCCGGGCGGCGGGCGCTTTCGCAAACTGCGGCGCTTGCGGCGAGAGGATTGCGGTGATTTCCTCAAGCCCGGCGCGGCGCAGTCGCCAGAAAGATTCTTTTTCGGCGGCGCTGCGCAGAGCCGCCATAATTCTTTCCTTGTCGGCGGCGGAAGTCTGCTGATTTTTGGCGATTTTCCCGAGCTCGCTCATCGCCCAGCGTTTGCCGAGAACGTCTTTATCATTTGCCGCCTGGTAAAGCAGCTCGTCCGTCGATTTGGCGAATTTCAGCTCTTTAATCAGCGTTCCCTCGTAATCGAAATTGACCAGCTTCGGATTCGTCGCAACGTTGAATGTGAAAACGTTTTCCGCCTGCGGCTTTATCCAGACCGTTTCGACGCAGTCGTCGATTTCGACGTCGACGTTGGTCTGGAAAAATTCGACCTGCGGGTATTCGTCTTTCGGGTTGATTTTCTGCGTCTGCCGGACGGTTAAAGTCAACTGTTTTTTCGCGTCGTCGTAGGATTTCGCGACCTCGAAAACCGGGTGTCCCATTTTATAAAGCCACTGGTCGAAAAACCAGTCCATCGACTGTCCGGTGGTTTCTTCAATCGCGATGCGCAAATCTTCGGTCGAGACGGGCTGGTGCGCGTTCGACGTCAGGTAATGATTCAGCGATTTGAAAAACGCCTCGTCGCCCAGATGTTTGCGAAGCATATGCAGGACAGCCGCGCCGCGCGGATAGGCGTAGGTGTCGAACAACGCGTCCTTGTTGGTGTAGCGGTTCGTCACAATCGGGCGGCGCACGCCTTGATTCCACGTGCCGAAATACGATTCCTGATTGCCGCGCACTTTGCTATAGAGAAAATCTTCGCGCCCCTTTTTATGCTCGTGATAAAGCGCGTCGAAATAAGTGGCGAACGATTCGTTGAGCCAGATTTGTCCCCAGTCGCGCGTCGTCACGTAATCGCCGAACCATTGATGCGCCAGCTCGTGCGCCTGCAGGCTGTCGCTGTCGCCGTCGAGCAGCTCGCGCTCGTCGAAAATCATTTCCTTGACCATCGTCGTCGCGGAAATATTTTCCATTCCGCCGCCGAAGTCTTCGACAAACGTCTGCGCGTATTTCGGATACGGGTATTTGACGCCCGTCACTTCCGAGAAAAATCTGACCATATCGGGCAGGTTTTTAACGGTCGCGGCGGTTTCCTTCGTTTCGCTCGGGTAGGCGTAATTGATAATCGGGATTCCGCCCCATTCCTGTCTGACTTCCGTGTATTCGCCGACGACTATCGAGGTCAGATAATTCGTGTAGGGAATGTCCATTTTCCAGTAGAACGTGCGCGTATTGTCCGGATTGTCCGTGACGCTGACGAGCCTGCCGTTGGAAACGACCGTGAACGGTTTATCGACCGTCGCGCGCAGCTCCGAGGTGCGGAAATCGTTCGGATAGTCGTAGGACGGAAACCAGTAGCGGTTAAATTCCGTTTCGCCCTGCGACCATATCTGGCGCGGTTTGGTCGGGTTGTCCTCGGTCGGTTTGATAAACCGCAGACCGCGCCCGAAGCTGCCGATTGCCGTTTCGGCGTCGGCGGAATTAACGTAATTGGTGCGGTATTCGACTTTGACCGAAACGTCTTCGCCGCGTTTTACGGTGCGGTCGAGCGTGATTTCCAGATTATCGTCCGCCTTTTTGGCGTCGTAGGCGAATTTCAGCGCCGCGCCGCCGGGCGCGAGCGTGACCGAGTTGACCGTCATCGCCGCCGCGTCCAGATAAATTTTATTCGTATCCTTAAACGGTGCGAGCGTGACGACGGTCGAGCCGTATGCCTGCTCCTTGTCCCAGTCGAAGCGCAAATCGATGGCGACGTGTTTGACGTCCACGACGCGGCTGCGGATGTAATTTACGGGCGGCAGCTTCCGGTGTTCGTCCGGCGCGGGCTGCTGCGCCGAAACGACCGGGGCGTGCGCCAGCAGAAAGGCGAAAAATAATGCAAAAATATGTTTGCGAAAAAAGTTTGGACTCATATTTTCCTTTATAAATTTGAAGATTTCGGGATGAAAAAGATATACCGGATTTATTTACGCCCGGAAAGACGGATAGTTTCATTAAAATAAAAACGAGCAAGGATAAAAATGTTCAAAACGACCCGCGTTTTGTGTTACAATCCTGGAACTTCAGTTCTCGAAAAATTAAAAGCAATTACAAATTTTTTTGTCTATACTTCCTTGTTCGCAAGTTGTTTTATAAATCTTTCTTTACGCCATAATTTCGATTTTTATCTGAGGAGAAAAGATTATGTTCGGCAAACACGGCAGCGGCGGCAAATCGCTGCGATGGTTATATTCGGGCTTTCTGCTTTGCGCGATTGTCTGCGTCGGCGGGCAGGCGAAAGCGCTTGCGGGCTGGCTCTACGCTCTGAACGACGATTCGGCGGGCAGCCGGATTTACGGCTTCGAGGTAAACGAGTCGACCGGCGCGCTGACCGCCTTAAGCGGTTTCCCGGTCGCGGCTGCTGCGGGCGGCATCAACTCCATCGTCAGCGAGCGGATGATTGCCGACCGCGCCAATCGACGGCTTTACGTTATCAACGACAGCTCCGATTCGGTCAGCGCATACTCGATTAATCCGGGAAGCGGCGCGCTGACCGAGCTTCCGTTCAGCCCGATTCCGCTCGGCGCGGGAACGTGGAATACGATTGCCGTTCACCCGTCCGGCTCGCCCCTGATTGTCAGCAACGGTGCGACGGGCGGCGGCGCGCTGAGCTTCGTCATCACGGCGACGACCGCGACGCCCGCTGCCGGAAGCCCGTTCGCGCTCGGCGGCACGACCGCTTTTTCCAGCGTCTTCAGCCAGGACGGAAATTATTTCTACGTCGGCGGCAACACGGGAAACAACATCGCCGGATTCAGCGTTAACCCGGCGACCGGAGTTTTAACGGCGCTCGCAGGCTCGCCGTTCAATTCGGGCGCGGCGAATCCGCTCGCTTACGCCGTCGATGCCGCCGGACGCTTGTTCGTGATGAACAGCAACGACGACATCCGCGCCTTTACATCCGCAAACGGCATTCTCTCGCCCGTCACGGGAAATCCTTTTTCGTCCGGCGGCTTGGGCAACCGGCGTTTCGGCTTGGTTCATCCGAACGGCAATTTCTACGTGGTTGCGGGAAACACGGGAAACAACGTCGGAGTCTTTCAAATATCCGGCAGCGGCGCGGCGACCACCGTGGCGGCTGTGACCGGCTCGCCGTTCGCGACCGGCGGAACGACGGCGAACGTTCTGGCTTTTAATCAAAACGGAAACTTTCTCTACGTCGCCAATCGCATCAGCCGGAATATCACGACTTTTGCGATGAATCCGGCGACCGGGCATTTGACGAGTCTCGGAGTTCAGCCGAACAGCACGCTCGGAACGACCGGCGCAATCAACGGGATGGCTTACGTGCCGGGCGCACCGGCGCAGCCCCCCAGTGCCCGCGCCGATTTCGACGGCGACGGCAAAACGGATTTCTCGGTTTACCGCGCCGGAAACTGGTTTATTCAACGCTCGACCGCGGGCTTTCTCGCCGCGCAGTTCGGAACGGGCGCTGATAAAGTCGCGCCCGGCGATTATGACGGCGACGGAAAAACAGATATTGCCGTCTGGCGCGCGGGCGATTTCGCTTATTTTTATATTATTCAATCTTTAACCAACACGGTTCGCGCCGAGCAGTTCGGGCAAACGGGAGATTTGTTGACCGTCGGAGATTGGGACGGCGACGGCAAAGACGACGTTTCGGTTTATCGCGGCGGAGCGGCGGCTGGTCAGCAAAGCTACTTTTATTATCGCGGAAGCCTGAACAACCCTTCGCGGGGCATAACCTTCCTGCAATGGGGCTTAAACGGCGACCGACCGCTGAACGGCGATTTCGACGGCGACGGGCGCGCCGATTTAGCCGTTTTCCGCCCGTCTGACGCCGTCTGGTATATTCGCCACAGCTCGAACGGGCATCTGCGTTATGAACAATGGGGTTTAGGCTCGGACAGGTTCGTTCCGGCGGATTACGACGGCGACGCTAAAACCGACCTCGCGGTTTTCCGACCGGCAAACAACACCTGGTATATTCGCCACAGCTCGAATAATCAGGCGGTTTTCGCCCAATTCGGCGCGAGCGGCGATATTTTAGTGCCCGGAAATTACGACGGAGACGCGCGCGAGGACATCGCGGTATTTCGTCCCGCCGACGGAACGTGGCATTACCTGAACGGCAGCGGCAGCGGCTCAGGCTCTATCAGCCAATTCGGGCAATCGGGCGACGTTCCCGTGCCCGC
Organism: Acidobacteriota bacterium; assembly: GCA_030860665.1. GTDB lineage: Bacteria > Acidobacteriota > Blastocatellia > Pyrinomonadales > Pyrinomonadaceae > JALZHR01. The sequence continues at coordinate 6,759 of JALZHR010000185.1, read as the reverse complement.
GGGTTATTTCCCGTAGAGGAAAACGGAAAACGGAAAATGAAGTCAGAAGTCAGAAGCCGGAAGTCAGAAGATAAATTCTATTGTCTTCCGTCTTCTGTTTTCCGCCTTCTTAATTTTCCGGTTTCTTTTCTAGCGGCGGTTGGTCATATAGTTCATCGCCATCGAAGCGATGTCGTCCATTGAACTGCCGTCGCCGTCGCGGTCGAGCATCGAGTTTAAAAAACCGCCCTGCGGCGCATTCTGAATCTGCTGCTGTTGTCCTCCGAGCCAGTTTGACAATCCGCCGGCGTCGAGATTTTGCTCTCGTTTCTGTCTGCCGAGATAACCCATCACAATCGGCGCGAGCAGCATTAGAATCTGCGCGACCTGCCCGGAGCTCAAACCGCTCCGCTGGCTGATTTGTTCGGCGACCTGTCCCTGATTATTGCCGAAAACGTGTCCTAAAATTCCGCCCGCGTCGGTTTGCCGCGACGGGCTGGATTGCCGTTCCGGCTCTCGCCCGCCGCCGAAAATCAGATTGCCCAGACCGCCGAGATTATCCAGAATGCTTCCGTCGTGGTCGCGTTCGAGAGCGTTGTCGAGGCTTTGCGCGCCCTGCGCGTCGGCGGCGTTTTTTGCCAGTCCGCCCAGAATCGCAGGCAGCGCCATCTGAATCGCGCTGTTGACCGCGCCCGGTTCTGCGCCGACATCGCGGCTGATTTGTTCGACTGCTTCGCTGCCCTGCTGATTGCCCAGTAAATCCTGCAATGAAAACATATTTTCCTCCTTGTGCTAAAAAAACGTATATAAAAAGGGTAACAACCGCTTCCGGCTTTTGTAAATGACGAGCTTGAATTAAAGCCGAAAACGCCCGTTCGCCCGCTTGTCGCCGCAACAGGGCGCAAAGTAAAGGAAGTTACTTTTCGGCAATCTTTATTTGCCGCGACGTATCGTAATTTGCATCTTGAAATTTTAGAATCTACGATTGCACTGATGAATTCAAACCGATTTTTTTGTCTTTTTCTCCTGATTTCAATTTCAATTTTTTTCATCTTTTCCTGCCGGAAAGCGGAGACGCCGCGCAAGGCGTGGACGCGAGCGGCGACCTTTGCCGGGTTGAATCGCGAATTCGGCGAGCCTTTCGGTCTGGCGCTGCATCCCGCGAGCGGCGCGCTGTATGTTTCGGACGGCGAAAAAGGCTCGATTTTTCGCATTCCGGCGGACGGCAAAACGGAGCTGGTGACGGACAAGCTCGACACGCCTTCGCAAATCGCTTTCGATAAAGACGGTTTTCTGATTGTCGCCGACGCGGGCAGCCATTCAATCCGGCGCGTCGACGCCGGAAACGGAAACGTCGAGACAATCGCGGGCGTTGACGGCAGAAAAGGCTCTCAGGACGGTGAAGCGCGCCAGGCTTTGTTTAACGCGCCTGTCGGCGTCGCCGTTTCCGGAAACAAGATTTTCGTCGCCGACACGTATAACGACAAAATCCGCGTCATCGAAAACGGTCGCGTCTCGACGCTCGCCGGGACGAGTCAGGGCTTTGCCGACGGTTCGGCGAATCAGGCGAAATTCGACACGCCGTGCGGAATCGCCGTTTTGCGAGACGGGAATTTAATCGTTGCCGACACGGGCAACAGGAGAATCAGAAAAATCGACGCGGCAGGCGCGAGCGTTTCGACCTACGCCGGAACGGGCGAAGCTGATTTGCTCGACGGATTTTCGCAGGACGCGAAGTTTGTCGAGCCTTTAGCCGTCGCGGTTGACGAGTTCGGCGTGGTTTACGTCGCCGACGGAAACGCGATTCGCGCCGTTAACCGGGGGCTTTTCCCGCAGCTTCCGCTGGTCGAAACGATTTCCGGCACTAAGCGCGGATTTTCCGACGCGAATGGCGGGCGATTGCGCGAATCGAGATTCAATCGCCCGTCAGGTTTAGCGATTGATAAAAACGGGAGTCTTTTCATCGCCGACGCCGAAAATCAGACCGTCAGAGTTTTGACGGGCGAGGCGACCGGCAGGGAAGCGAGCCGCGAGGAAATCGAAAAGCTGCGCTATACGGCGCGGGAATTTCGCGCCCTTCAGCCGCCGCGCTGGACGTATAATCCGCACGAGGCGCGCCGCGATATTGCGGGCACAATCGGCGAGATTCGCGGCGAGATTCCGACCCGCGAGGGCAGAGGCGTCTGGTTTCACAACGGCTTGGACATCGCGGGCGGCTACGGCGAAACGGCGCGCTTTATTCGCGCCGAGAAGGTTTTGCAGCCGGCGGCGGCGGAAAATTTCGGCAGTCTGCGCGAGCTTTTGCGAATGCCGACTATCGGCTACGTTCACATCCGACTCGGGCGCGATTCCGCGGAAAAGCCTTTCGGAGACGAGAGATTTCAATTCAGCCGCGACGAGGCGAGCGGGAAAATAATCGACGTGCGCGTCCCGCGCGGCGCGCGATTTCAGGCGGGCGAGGCAATCGGCACTTTAAACGCCTTCAACCACGTTCACCTGATTGCGGGCAGAAGCGGCGCGGAAATGAACGCCCTCGACGCGCTTGAATTTCCGAATTTGTCGGACAATATCGCGCCCGTTATCGAAAAAGTCACGTTGACGGACGAAAACTGGCGAGCCATTGAAACCCAAAACGCGAATCAGCGTATTAAGCTCAACGGGAAAACGCGCATCGTGGTTCGCAGCTTCGACCAGATGGACGGTGGCGCGGCGCGGCGCAGGCTCGGCGTTCACCGTCTGGGCTATCAAATCCTGCGCGGCGAGGACAAAACGCCCGCGTCCGGCGAGAAAACGACCATTTCATTTGCGCGAATGCCGGACGAAGATTTCGTCCCGCTGGTTTACGCGCCCGGCAGCCAGTCGGGCTACACGCCGGTGACGATTTTCGATTACGTCGTGTCGAACGAAATCGACGGCGATGCGGCGCGCGAAAATTTTCTCGACGCGGCGAATCTGGAAGCCGGAAATTACGTCCTGCGCGTTTTCGCGGCGGATTTTTTCGGAAACAAAACCGAAAGGGATTTGAACATCGAAGTTATTAAGTAATATTCAGACAGGAGATTTTTGAACGATGAACGCGGAATGATGAATGATGAATTGCACATTCCGCGTTTCTTTATCCCTGTTAATTCATTGCTGGAGAAATTATGAAGAAAAATATCATCGCACTTATTTCATTATTCGCTTTTTCATTAACGATAATGCCGGTTGGCTTGCGGGCGGAAACGTCCGACAAATCAGCGTCGCCCGCGATTCGCGTCACGCCGCCCGCGCCGAAATTTACCGACGCCGAGCGTCAGGGCGAGCTTGCCCGCCGCCGCGCCGAAGTCGCCAGAAAAATGGCGGCGAACAGCCTGCTGATTCTGCGCAGCGCCGAGCCGCGCAACTACGCGGGCGACGTCGATTTCTACTACCGGCAGGAAAATAACCTGTATTACCTGACGAACCTGCGGCAGAACAACGCGACGCTGGTGATTGCGAAAAGCGGCGGCGAAGGCGCGAGCGTGCAGGAATATCTGTTTCTGCCGAAGCGCAACCCGCAGTTCGAGACGTGGAACGGCAGGATGTATTCGCGCGAGGACGCGACGCGGATTTCCGGCTTGAAAACGATTATCGACGCGACGGAGGCGCAGGCGTTTATGCAGGCGCTGAAAGATAAAAAAACTTTCGCCGCGAAAGACGGCGCGAGCATCGCGACTAATGTCGAAACCGTTTATTTTCTGCTTCCGAACGGTGAGAAAGACGGCATCGGAATCGCGGAATTTCGCCGCGAAAGCGAATTTGCCAAAGGCTTGACCGGCTACAAAGTCGAAAACGCGCGCCCGATTTTCGACGAATTGCGACACGTCAAATCGCCGTATGAAATCAAGCTGATGCAGCACGCCATCGACATCACGACCGAAGCCCATATGCGCTCGATGGCGATGGTCGGAAAGGCGAAATGGGAATACGAGGTGCAGGCTGAGGTCGAATACACGTTTCGCCGCCGCAACGCCGATTACTGGGGCTACCCGTCAATCGTCGGCTGCGGACCGAACGCGACGACGCTGCACTACGTCGAATCGCAGGGCGAAATCAAGCAAAGCGATTTGCTTTTGATGGACGTCGGCGCGGAATACGACCACTACACGGCGGACGTGACGCGCACTTTCCCGGTCGACGGTAAGTTTTCAAAAGAGCAGGCGGAGATTTATCGAATAGTCTACGACGCGCAGGAAGCGGCGGCGCGCGCCACCAAGCCCGGCACGACGATGAGCGCGGCGAGCAAAGCGGCGGACGACGTTATCAAAAACGGGCTGGCAAAGCTCGGATTAATCACCGCGCCGGACGCGACCTTCCAGGCGACCTTTAACGGACAGACGATTAATGTGCCGCAATATAAGATTTGGTATATGCACGGTTTGGGACACTGGCTCGGAATGAACGTCCACGACGTCGGCAGCTACCAGACGCCGTTCAAGCCGGGAATGATTTTCACGAACGAGCCGGGCATCTACCTGCGCGAGGACGCACTCGATTACCTGGCTGACACGCCCGCCAATAAAGAGTTCGCGGCGAAAGTGCGTCCGGTTTTTGAACGCTACAAAAACATCGGCGTCCGCATCGAGGACGATTTGCTCGTCACCGAAACCGGCGCGGAATGGATGACCAAAAACCTGCCGCGAAAGCTCGAAGAAGTCGAAGCCTTTATGGCGCGCGCTTCCGGCGAGGTGAGCTATAACCGCGCCTCTGAAACCGGAATCAACCCGACGCTGGCAACTTTCGATTACGGCTTTTCGGCGGAAAATCAATCCGGCTTTTGGGGCAGTTTTGCCGTTCCTTCTTCGGGCAAAACCGTCCGCCGCGGCTGGATTTGGGCGGGAAAGGAAACGACCGTTTCAGGCTTGAGCCACGCCTCCGACCATTCGCACGGCGACTAAAGCGCGAAAGAATAAAATACAGGGATGGCAGGATATACAGGAATAAAGAAAAATCAATTTCTTATCCTTGTATATCCTGCCATCCCTGTATTTTATTCGTCTTCTTTCGCGCTCGGCGGCTGATTTTCTTAAATCTTTTTCGTGCTTTTTTCGTGTTCTTTCGCGGCTAAAAATCATTCGTAGCTTAACGCTTCGACCGCGTCGAGGCGAGACGCGCGCAGCGCCGGGTAAAGCGCGCCGATTGCGCCGCCCGCGAGCCCGACCACGAGCGTGATTGCCACCACCAGCGGGCTGATTTCGACTTCCAGCGTCGTCACGCGCGTCAGGGCGAAACGCAGCAGGAAGGTTAAAACGATGCCCGCCGCGACGCCGCAAAAGCTTATCAGCATCGCTTCCTGCGCGATTGTCCACGCGATGCGCGCGTTCGACATCCCGAGCGCTTTCAGAATACCGATTTGCCGCGTTCTTTCCGTGACGGTCGTGTACATCGTCAGCAGAATCACCAGCGCGCTGATGACCGCCGCGACGCCGATAATGACGTCGAGAAAAACGTTCATTGCCGGAAAGCCCGACATATAAAGCTCTTCGATGTCTTTCGTGAAAATAATCTGGTTGTCGGGAAATTTCTGGTGAATCGTCTCGGCGACCTGTTCAGCCGTAAAGCCTTCGCGGACGGAAATCAGAATCGCCGTGCATTGATTCTCAGCGCCGAGCTGCGCCTGCATCGTCGCCAGCGGAATCTTGATGCGCGCCCCGGCGGCTGGCTCGTATGTCCCGACGATTCTGAAATCGCGCTCCCACATATTGACCGCGTCGCCGATTTTCAGCTTTTTCTGCCGCTGAAACCCGGTGTCGACGACGGCTTCGTCTCCGCTTTCGCCGATAGCTCGACCCTCGATGATTTTCAGATGCGCCATCGCGGCGTATTCCGTGAAATTTACGCCGTCAATCAGGCGGCTGCCGGTGTTCGTATCGGCTTGGACGGAAGTCTGACCAATCGGCACGACCTGACGAACGCCTTCGATTTTCGCCAAATCGGCGGTCATAATTATCGGCAGGCGAAACGATTCCGAGCCTTGTAAGCCGAAAGTTCCCGAGGCGCGAAACATAATCTCGGCGCCGACGTTGGCGTCGCGCGTCGCGCGCTCGCGCATCGTGCCGTTTGCCAAGCCGATGGTGAAAACGATGAGCAGAACGCCGACCGCGATGCCGAGAATGCTGACCAGCGTGCGCGCCGGGCGGTGCATCATATTTGAAAAAACAAGATTGTCCATAACGGAAAAAGAAAGTCCAAAGTCCAAAGTCTAAAGTCCAAAGCCGGAAAAAACAAATCGACTTCGGACTTTGGACTTTGGACTTTGGACTAATTTTATTATTCCGCCCGCGCTCGTTCGAGTAATTTTTCGGCGCGAATTCGGGCGCGGTAATTCGGCGGATAATTCGTTTTGTAAAGCTCGCAGGTTTCTTCCAGAATCGGCAAAGCTTCGGCGCGGCGATTCACAAGCAGCAGATATTCGCCTACGTGCAGGAAAAAATCGGGCGACGCTTTCGCCTCCCGCCGGTTGTTCTGAAAGATTCGATAGGCTCGCTCAAAATGCCGTTCGGCTTCTTCCCGTTTGCCGTCGCGCAAAAGATAAATGCTTAACCCTGCGAGCAGCCTGCCGAATCCGACGCTTGTTTCGGGCATCTGATTTTTCATGTCCTCGACCGTCATTCGCCCGACCTCGGCGGCTTTCGCCCAATCATTTTCGCGCTCGTATATCCATAGCAGCTCACCTCTGGCGTTTCGTTCATGGTCGTTGTTCGCGTCTTTGAGTTTTCGGCTTTCTTCAATCAACTGCTCGAACACGGTTTTGGCTGC
>JALZHR010000259.1 GCA_030860665.1 Acidobacteriota bacterium | reverse complement strand
GCTCCAAAGCCGCGCGCATCGCTTCGGCGTTTTCCGGTTTCGAGTAATCGGTAAACGGCTCGTTTCTGAATTCGTCTAAAACTCTCTGTGTTTGCATAATTTTAATCCTATTTTCTTTCAACTTATTAGTTGTTGCTTAATTAAATATAATTCTCATCATTTTTAAATAAAAGTGGATTTCTTGCTTTAAACAATTCATCTTCATTACGATATTCAGGATAAATCGGCTCTTCATCTTTATCCCAAGCAATTATAAAGTAAACTTTTTCTTCGATTGCTCCTGAATAACCAGACACTCTTTTTTCTGTTGAAAGAATATTCCAGCCTTTTTCAAGGTGGAAGTTTAATATCTCAGCAGATTTAATTTCTTCAACCCTTTTTATATTTTCCAGCTTCATAATTTGCTAGTGTCCTTCTGTTATGTGTTTATAAATCTTTCGGCTAAAAACTAAGCTGCTTTTAAAAGAAAGCCTTTCGGTTCCGGCAAAGGTTTTCCGTCTTGTTTCAAAATCTCGACCCATTCATCTACAACTTCGCAAAGTTCCTTGAAGACTTCAACCGCATCGTCGCCGTGAACACCGCCATACATTAATTCCGGACACACTCCGATAAAACAATTATCTTCTTCGCTCCAATAAACAATTTTCTCATAAACGTCTGCTGGACTCTTCATTTTGTCTTTACCTTTCTTAATGCGTCTTTAACTAATTGTTCCTGATATTTTTTGGCATCGTTGCCGAGTTTCCCGGAAATTGTAACTCTTATTCCTAAAATATGCTCATAATTTCGATGGCTTCCCTTTCCGCCGCGATTTGTGAAACCGTTGCTCTCAAGCTCGGCAATCAATTCTCTAATCTTCGGCGGCATCGATTATTCCCATTTGCCGGTCTTCTGCAATTTTCTAATCTTGCGCTTCGCCATTTCTCTTTTCAGCATCGTCATTCGGTCCAGAAAAACGATTCCGTCGCAGTGGTCTGTTTCGTGCAGAACGCAGCGCGCGGTCAAATCCGTGCCGTCGAGTTCCTGCCAGTTTCCGAAAACGTCCTGATAACGCACGACCGTTCGCACTTCGCGTTTGACCTGCGTATAGATGCCGGGAAACGAGAGACAGCCTTCGTCGCCGGTCTGCTCACCTTCCTGCGCGATGATTTCCGGGTTTATCAATGCGATTTTCTGCGCCGGGTCTTCGCCGCCCGAGCAATCCATCACGAAAAGCCGTTTCGAGACGGCGACCTGCGGCGCCGCCAGCCCGACTCCGCCCGCCGCATACATCGTCTCGAACATATCGCCGACCAGACGGCGCAAATCCTCGTTAAATTCTTCTTCGCCGACAGGCTTGCCGACGGTGAGCAAAACAGGCTCGGGATAATGCACTATTTTCAGTAAAGCCATAAGTTCTATTTTATAAGGCAAAAGATAAAAGGTAAAAGGCAGAAGCGAAAAGGCGAAAGATAAAGCTCAGCGGATAAAATGCTTCACGCGCCCGCTGAGCCTGAGCCAGGCGGCGAAAGTTCTCCGTTTCGGAAACTCACTTTGCGGCTTTGCGCCCGCGCGGGAAATTTCCTTTAAAATCTCCCGGATATCGAAATCGAATCGTTTCAGCAAAAACCGCTTTTCGGAATTATTAAACGCGAGCCGCGATTGCTCGAATTTCGCTAAATCTTTTATCCAAACGGGTTCGACTTCCTTCGACTGTAAAAAATCGGCGAATCCCAGAGCGTCTTCGAGATGTTTTTTGATTGTCCGCGGCAAAAATCGGTTGGCAAATTCGCGAAAATATTTCTCGAAATCCTTTGCCAGAGCCTTTCGCGTTAGGGGCAGAAGTTTTTCGACTTCGTGCAGGCGTTTATGAAAAAGCGAATCGGCGAAAAAATTAACCTGTTCGGGCAGAAGCTGCCGGATTTGCTCGATTTCCGTCGCGTTTAAATTATTTTCCGCGCCCGTTTTTTCCGGCTCGCGCAAAAAACGAAGGCGCAAATCTTCGTCCGTAAAGATTCGCGCCAGAAGGTTTTGCACGTCGCGCAGGCTCATTCAAATTTTTTAGTCTTTTGTTCGGCGTAAAGCAAGCCGGTCGTGTTTTCCGTGACGCCCGGAACAAGCTCGAACGGCTTTTCTTCCAGAAGATTTGCCGCAGCGTTCGCTTCCACCAATTTATTTTCAACCGCCGGATTTATCTTCGCCTGTTTTTCCTTTAAGGTTTCGTTAAAAATCACGAAAATCAAAGACAGAAAGGCGAAAACAATAAACGCGATTGTTAAGACGACGAAATAAATGTTCGTTCCGCCGACCAGATATTTTTCGATGATTGTGTAAATCAGAAACGTGACGGCGAACAAAACAACCACGCCCAAGCCGCCGAGCGCGAAATTGCCGAATTTTTCAATCAGCTTTTCGTGTCTTAAAAGCCGCGCACTTTCGGCGGAAGGAATCTGCTCGACGAGCGACGCGGCGCTTTTCTCCAGATTCAAGCCGCACGAGCGGCAGAATTTCTGCCCGGTTGAATTGTTCGCGCCGCAATTCGGACAAAACATAATTTACCCCAATTTCGTGGTTTTGTTTTCGGCAAACAAAAGCTCGGTCGAGTTTTCGGTTACGCTCGCCCGACCGGCAGCAGCGGTAGCGGCGGCGACGGTGGGCGTAAACGATTTTTCTTCTAAAAGCTTCGCCGTTTCCTTCGCTTCCGGTTCGCCGTCGGCGAGCCGGTTCGTTTTCGCTTCGTCCCGCCCGATTCTGCCTCGTATCATCCGGCGATAAAATCGACCGGCGAATTGAAATATCATCAAAATCAGCATTAATCCGAGCAAAACTCTTTTGCCGGAAAAAATCATATTGGTCAGGACGGCATATAAATAAAATATAAGCCCGGTCGAGACGATAAAAACCAGCCCGACGCTGGCAAAATCGGTCAATCTTTTAATCAGCTTCAACTGATTAAAACGCCGCGCGTTTCTGTCGACCGCAAGCTGCCGGACGAGCGAGCGGCTCGTTTCCTGAAGATTAAAGCCGCAGAAACGGCAGAAATTTTGTTCAATCTTATTTTTTGCGCTGCAATTCGGGCAAAAAACGTCTGATTTCGGGTTCGTCATTTTATTAAAACCTATAAAAAAACTTCCAACAAAATCTTAATTCTTCAACAGATTTCGCGCCGTCGCCAGTTCCGCTAAAATCTCCGCAAACGGCGGAAAATTTTCATCGCGCTCCAGAATCGCGCCTTTGACATTAGAATTTACGCAAACCGCGCGGAAAACGTTCCAGATTTCGTCTTCGGTTCGGTCTGCGTGACCGTCAATCAAAACGTTTCCGTGCCGGTGCGAGCCGACGAAATGAAGCTGGACGATTCGCTCGGCGGGCAGCTTCGTCAGAAACTCGCGCCAGTCGTAGCCATGATTGACCGAGTTGATATACAGATTCGTCACGTCGAGCAGCAAGCCGCAATCGGTTTCTTCAACCAATTCGGAGATAAATTCGGCTTCGTCCATTTCCGAAAACGGAAACCGAACCATATATGTAATGTTTTCAAGAATTAGAGGCGTTTTGATAAATTCCCTGACGCGCCGGATATTGCGTTTCAAAACCGACAGACTTTCGCGCGTGAAGGCGAGCGGCGCGAGATGCCCGATGTCCACGCCGCCGGATTTGGTGAAGCAGACGTGCTCGCTGAACCACGCGGGCTGCACGTTTTCGATTAACGCGGCGAGCTTTTCCAGATATTTTTCGTCCAAGCCCTCGGCGCTGCCGAGCGAGAGATTCAAGCCGTGCGGAACCAGCGGAAAATGCTGTTTCAGCAACTCCAGCTCCGCCAGTTTTGCCGCCGTCGCGTCCAGATAATGGTCAGCCGTGATTTCGAGAAAATCAATCTCCGCCCGTTGCAAAAATAAATCGGTGCGGAACTGCTCGCGAAATCCGACGCCGACGCCGAGGTTGGGAAGATTTTTCATATCTCAGGAAAAGAAGGTAACGATGAACGCGGGACAATGAACGATAAATTCCTTATTCTGCGTTTCGCGTTCATCGTCCCGCGTTCCGCTTTCATCATTTCAGGAACATCCACCGCCGCAGCCTCCGCAGCCTCCACCGCCTCCGTCACCACCTCCGTCACCACCGCTGGACGAGGAGGAGCAGCTTGAGCCGCAAGCCGAGCCGCAGCCCGAGCTGCTGCCGGGCGCTTGATTCTGTGCCCGCTGGAATGCCTGATTGTAATCGTCGTAGATTGTTCCAGCCAGCACAGCGCCGCCGAAGACGCCGACGCCTAACAGCAGCGGGTCGACTCCGGCAAACCGCGCGCCCGGCAAAACGTTCGCCGCGTCGCTTGAAGACTGCCGAATCGGCAGCGTTTGATATTTTAAATTGTCGAAAGCCATCTGAAGTCTTTCGAGATAAGTTTTTCCCAACCTCGAAAGACGCGGCAGTCTGGCGACGCCAAAGGTTATTAAGGTTGCGATTATGGCGACGACGAGAATCCCGATGACGTTGAAGTAGCCGTTGGTTATAGCGGCGATAAATTTATATGCGCCCAAGCCGAGGACGAAGAGCAGGACGATATTTCTGCCGCGCGCGACGCTGTCTCGCGTTTCGTCGTCGATTAAAAACTGCTGCTGTTCCAGCCGCGATTCGTAAACGCTGGAATAAGGCTCTAAAACCCGAATCAAGCCATGACTCTGAAAAACTTCTTTCGGTTCGCGCGAGCTGCCGAACCAGTTCAGCACGTCTCGCTCCATCTGGTTAAGACTTCGCGGGTCGGCTTGAAGCTGATTTCGGTGAATGCGCGAATCTTTACCGTCGTTCTGGATTATCAGAAAATCTTTCTGGCGGAGCGCAAAGACGACGGCGCGGGCGACTTCGTTCATCCCGCCGCGCAGGTATGCGATTTCATACGGGTCGATGTTCGCCGGAATCGGCGGAATGGGCAGATTTGCGGTTTTGTCAGCCTGCGTTTTCCAGATGCCGAAGATTATCAGCGAGAGAATAGCAAACAGGCTATAGAAGATTAAAAAGATAGTGCCCGGCATATTTGCCAGCGGGTTATCAAACAGGAAGTCCATTCGGTAAATTTCCTCCTCGGGCTTATTCTACCCGCTTTATATTACGATTTACCAGAGTTTCCGGTTCGGGATGTAACAAAGATTTAACAAAGGCAAAACGTTTATTAATGCAAAACGCAAAATGCAAAGTGCAAAACGAAAGACGTATCTCCATTTTGCATTTTGCATTTTGCGTTTTGCATTATCGAACTAGCGTTCGATAAACACCTGCGTGATGTAGATTCTGCCGTCGGCGGACTGGGCGATGCCGATGCCCGAATCGGTGTATTCGGGGTCGAGAATGTTTTCGCGATGCGACGGCGATTTCATCCAGCCGCGCACGGCGAGCAGGTTCGGGCTGTCGTAACCTTCACAATAGAAAAGATTTTCGCCGATTTTGCTCCAGTTTTTGATGCGCATATCTCTGGCGCGTGTATCGACCGAGCCGCCGTCCTTGTCGTAATGGCTGAAAAAGTTTTCCCGCGCCATTTTCTGCGAGTAAGCGCGCGCCAGCCGCGAAAGATTCGCGTCCCAGTTCAGCTCGCCCAAGCCTTTTTTGCTTCTCTCCTGGTTGACGAGATCGAAGACTTCCCGCTCGTCGGCGTCGAGATTAGCAGCAGAACCGGCAGAGACGCGGGCGTTCGAGGAAGCCGTGTAAACGCGTCTCTGCGCGGAAACGTCCTGCGCAAATGCGGTCACAAAAATGACGGCGGACAACACGAAAAGACACAATTTCGCCTTTAAAGACAGATTCATCGCTTAAATTTTTCCTTCTTGATTAAAATTGACCTGCTTGATTGACGGAGAGAGTTCTGATTCGGTTCGGGAAACCGTCCGGAAACTTTCTCGTCTTTGATGCAAAGACGAGAAGCTCCGTTTTTCTATTTTTATCGAATTTAATAATTTTGTAAAGTTTTTTTGTAACTTTCAAAATTCCGCAGCATTTCTTCCATCGAATCGCCGCCGAATTTTTCGCGCATCGCGTTTGCCAGGACAATAGCCAGCATCGCCTCGCCGATGACGCCCGCGGCGGGAACCGCAGTGATATCCGAGCGTTCAAACGCGGCGAGTTCTTCCCGTTTGGATTCGATATCGACGGATTTCAGCGCCTTTCGCAAAGTCGAAATCGGTTTCAGATAACCGCGCACGCGCAGTTCTTCGCCGTTCGTGATGCCGCCTTCCAGCCCGCCCGCGCGATTTGTCGGGCGCGTGAAAGTTTTCGAGCTTTCGTCGTATCCGATTTCGTCGTGCACCGCCGAACCGAGTCGCCCGGCGTTGGCGACGCCGTCGCCGATTTCTACCGCCTTGACGGCTTGAATCGACATAAACGCCTGCGCGATTCGCCCGTCGAGTTTTTCCGCCCAGCTCGTGTGCGAGCCTAAACCCGTGACTACATTTTTCGCTGCGACTTCAAAAATCCCGCCCAGCGTATCGCCGTCCGCTTTTGCCTTGTCAACCAGAGCAATCATCGCTTTTTCGGCTTCCGCATCGGCGCAGTTTAAGGGCGAATCTTTTTCAATCGCGCAGATTTCCTTCCAGGTTTTTTCCAGAGGCGTTTCGGGAACTCCGCCGAGCTTGACGACGTGCGAGCGGATTTCGATTTGAAATTGTTCGAGCAGTTGTTTGGCGATTGCGCCGCAGGCGACGCGCGCGGCGGTTTCGCGCGCCGACGCGCGTTCCAGAATGTCGCGCAAATCTCTGGTTTGAAACTTCTGCCCGCCCGCCAAGTCTGCGTGACCGGGACGCGGGCGCTTGACCAGACGCGGATTTTTCGGTTGGGTTTCGAGTTTTTCCGCCGACATCACTTCCGTCCAGTGGATGAAATCGCGGTTTTCAATCAGAAACGCGACGGGCGAGCCAAGCGTTTTTCCGTGTCGGACGCCGGAGAGAATCTCGATTTTGTCGCTTTCGATTTTCTGCCTGCCGCCGCGCCCGTAGCCCTGCTGCCTGCGCCAAAGCTCTTGATTGATTTTTTCGATGTCGATTTCCAAGCCCGCGGGCAAGCCTTCGACCAGAGCCACCAGCGCCTTGCCGTGCGATTCTCCGGCAGTTGTAAAACGAAAATTCATAGATTTTTTCTAAATTTAGATTTTAGATTTTAGATTTTAGATTGGATAAGGAAGATATTTTTAAATTTGTTGCATTCGGCTTTTTAAGCCGAATTCCGCTTCCAATCTAAAATCTAAAATCTAAAATCTAAAATTCCCCTCTTCGCTTCTGCAAAATCGGGCGGAAGACAATCAGAAAAACGCTGAGCAGAATCAGGATGCCGCCGAGCAGTGTTTGCAGTCCCAGCTTCTCGCCGAAAAATCCGCCGATAATCACCGCGACCAGCGGCGTGACGAAGGAAATCATCATCGCCCGCGTGACGTCGATTTTAGTCAGCAGCCAGTAATAAAGCCAGAAGGCGACAATCGAACCCAACACGGCGAGATAGATAACGCATATCACGGCGTTCCACGTCCATTTAAAATTGAGCGGACTGCCTTCGACGCTCAGACCGACAAGCCATAGCGGAAGATGACCGACCAGCATCTGCCCGAAAACCATACCAGCCGGATGCAGCTTCTGCCCTTTCGCTTTCGTCAAAACGCTGGCGTATGCCGCGCCGAACGCGCCGACCACCACCGCCACGCTGCCCAGAAAAGCCAGCCTCCCGTTCAGCGTCAACTGCTCGCGGAAAATAACTGCGATGCCGAACAGACCGAGCAGAATCGAGATGATTTTCAAGCCCGTAATGGGTTCGCCTACGTAGATACGCGCCAGAATCAAGCCGAAAGCCGGAATCGTCGCCTGCAAAACCGCCGCCAGACCGGATGTAATATGCTGCTCGCCCCAGAACAGAAGCCCGTAGTTGAAGCAAAACTGTAAAAACCCCGTTATCAAAATTATAAACCACGTCCCGCGCCCTTTCGGCAGCGGAATTTTCTGCCACCAGAGCGCCGGCAAAATCAGCAGGCACGCGACCGTAAAGCGCAGAGCCGCAAAGCTGACCGGCGGTAAATCGTCCAGACCGCGCTTGATAAAAATCCAGGTCGTCCCCCAAACAACGCACAGGATGAGCCAGACGAGCAGAGGTTTCATAAAAACTGAATGGTAGCAAGGCGCGGGACAAAAGTAAAAAAACGATTTTCAGCGGCAAAGGGCACAGAGGAACACAGAGAGAAAGAATTAACATGGATTGCAGGATAAACAGGGATTACAAAGAAATCATTTTCTTATCCCTGACTAACAAGCCGCGAAGCCTAGTCATCCCTGTTAATTTCCTTCTCAAAAATCTCCGTGTCTTCTGTGGCTGATTCTTCGCGCTTTATCAGTTGCGCTCGTAGAAGCTCAGGCTGGAATCGCCCTGCCTTAAGATTCGCCAGCGGCGCAGCTCGCCAATCGCGTCGGGAAGATTGTTTTTGGTGTGATGCTCGGCAATCAGGATTCCGCTTTCGGCGAGCAGTTTGGCGTCCGGGTCGCCGAAAAGATAAAGGACGTCGCGGTATTCGGTCTGATAGGGCGGGTCGTAATAAACGATGTCGAAAGTCTGTTTCGTTTTTCGCAGAAACTCTTCGGCGTCGCTTTGGACGACTTCAGTTTCGGCTTCGGGAATTTCCAGCAGGTCGAGATTTTCTTCGATAAGACCGCAGGATTTGCGGGATTTATCGACGAAGGTAACGTGCAGCGCGCCGCGCGAAAGCGCCTCGATGCCGATTGCGCCCGTGCCCGAGCACAAATCCAGAAAGCGCGTTTCGTCGTCAATCTGCGGCGCGAGAACGTTGAAAAGCGACTCGCGCAGGCGGTCTGAGGTCGGGCGCGTCTGCAAAGAAGGCGGGCTTTTTAAGACCCGCCTTCGATATTTTCCAGCTATAACTCGCATAAGAGATTGGCAATTTTAGATTTCAGATTTTAGATTTTAGATTGGATGAGGAAATTTATTTTCTTTGAATCGCAGGATTGAATTTTCTAATTCCGAGATTCCGCTTCATAGAAGTTTTGCGCGGCAAATTCCTAATCCAATCTAAAATCGGCAATCTAAAATCTAAAATTCCCTAGCTTTTTCTTTCGTAGAAACTCAGCGCCGTATCGCCCTGCGTGATGACGCGCCAGCGTTTCAGGACGCCGATTTTTTCCGGGAAAAACATCTCGGCGTGATGCTCGATTAAAAGCAGACCGCCCGGCTTGACGGCGACGCCGCGTTTCAGATAATCCAGAACTTCGTCGTAATTCGTATCATACGGCGGGTCGTAGTAAACCACGTCCCAGAAGCGGCGACGTTTCTGCATTTTTTTCAAAAACGGGACGACTTCCATTTCGCAAACCTCGCCGTGTCCCTGCTTGATGCCGCAGGCTTCGAGATTTTTGCGGATAAAGCTGCACATTTTCGCCGAGCGCTCGACAAACGTGCTAATCAGCGCGCCGCGCGAAATCGCCTCGATGCCGACCGCGCCCGAACCGGCGCAGAGGTCGAGGAAACGTCCGGCGCGAACGCGTCGGAAAATCAATCTGAACATAACCTCGCGAATGCGGCGCGCCGTGGGACGCACTTTCGGCGAAGCCGTGCTGGTCAAAAATTTCCCTCTGTGTTTTCCGTCTGTTACCTGCATCTCGTCGTAAACTTTGGGCTTGTCGAACTGCTTCCAGGGCGGCTCGTTTTGCGGTCTGCCGCGCGGGATAAAGTTTTTGCGCGGCGGAAAGCGGTCGTTTCTTCCCTGAAATCTGCTGCCGCCGCCGCCGTCCTCACGGCGCGGAAAACGCTCGTTCGAGCGGTCACGGTCGCGGTCGCGGTCGTGACTGCGTTCGTGATTGTTCGTCCTCCCGCCGCCGTCGCGAAACCTGTTTTCTCGTGGGGGAAAACGGTCGTCTTTTCCGCGAAAGCGCTCGTCGCGCGACTGAAAGCGGCTATTATTGTTGTTGTTATCGCGCGATTGAAAGCGTTCGCGGTCGCCTCCGCCGCCGCTGCCGCGCGGCTGAAATTTCCGCTCGCCATAGCCTCTGTTGTCTTCCTGTTTTCTGTAGGGGCGGTTTTGATTATAAGATGATGCCGGGATTGTTCCGGTGTGTCGTCGGTTTTCCATTTTTTTTCCTCTTTCAAATGATTGGCGTGAGTTCGGCTCAGGAGGAACAGCCAAATGTTCACACGCTAGTTTTTAACTACCAGCAAATTGCAAATTGTCGAACTGAAATGGGGATTTCGGAGAAAAATCAATCCGTCACTTTACAATCAATTAAGATTCTCTCTGTTTATAAATGATTTAGAGAAACTACTGTTACAGACGAATATATACGATTTAGACCGAAAAATTCAATGCTTTTTATCACTCTTTTCAAAAAAATACTTTTTAAAATTTAACGCCGCTTCGCAAACGTTCGAGACAAAATACCAGTAACACCGAAAAAGAAAATAAAAACACCGATTTAACTGATAACTGATAACTGATAGTTGATAACTGAGAACTGAGAATAGCATCAGCGGTCAACTATCAGCTAACGGATTTTAGTTCCGAATTATCAACTATCAGTTATCAGTTATCAGTTACTACCCTATTCCCGCCAGTTTAAAGCGGGCGTCCGCTTTGGCGACCTCGATTAATTTCGAGGTTTCCTGCGTAAAGCGTTTGGTGGTCAGATAAAATTCGGCTTCTTTGCGCGCCGTTTCCAGAATCTCCAAATCGCGGATGATGTTGCCGACGCGAAACGTCTGCACGCCCGATTGCCGCGTGCCTAAAATCTCGCCCTGACCGCGCAGCTCCAAGTCTTTTTCGGCGATGCGAAAGCCGTCGGTCGTTTCCTCCATAATTCCCAATCTTTCTTTGGCAATCGCCGTTTTCTTGTCGTTCGTCAAAAGCACGCAATAGCTTTGCTCCGCGCCGCGCCCGACGCGCCCGCGCAATTGATGAAGCTGCGACAAGCCGAAACGCTCGGCGTGCTCGATAATCATCAAGCTCGCGTTCGGCACGTCGACGCCGACTTCTATCACGGTCGTCGAAACCAGAATGTGTAGCTCGCCCGCCAGAAACTGCTGCATCACGGCTTCCTTTTCGCCTGCCTTCATTTTGCCGTGCAGCAGACCGATTCGGTATTGCGGAAAAACCTCGTCGCGCAATTCCTCGAACATCGCCGTCGCCGCTTTCAAATCCATCTTTTCCGATTCTTCGACCAGCGGGTAAACGATGTAAACCTGCCGCCCAAGCTCGACTTCGCGAACGATTCCCTTATAAACGCCTTCGCGCTTGTCCTCGCCGACGACCACGGTTTTTATCGGCGTCCGCCCGGGCGGCAGCTCGTCAATCACCGAAACGTCCAAATCGCCGTAAACCGTCATCGCCAGCGAGCGCGGAATCGGCGTCGCGGTCATCACCAGAATGTCGGGATTGTAGCCGCGGGCGCGCAATTCGGCGCGCTGG
Source organism: Acidobacteriota bacterium (assembly GCA_030860665.1). Taxonomy (GTDB): domain Bacteria; phylum Acidobacteriota; class Blastocatellia; order Pyrinomonadales; family Pyrinomonadaceae; genus JALZHR01. The sequence goes on along the minus strand of JALZHR010000259.1, from coordinate 254 downwards.
AGAACGCCGAAGCGGTGCTGCTCGTCAACGACGGCTAAACCGAGTTTTTGAAAAGCGACGGCGTCCTGAATAATCGCGTGCGTGCCGATGACGGCGTCGACCGCGCCTTCGGCAATCATCTGCTGGACTTTGCGCTTTTCCGCCGCGCGCAGGCTGCCGATTAAAAGCTCGGTCGTAAAAGGCGTTTCGGCTAAAAGACGCTTAAAGTTTCGCGCGTGCTGCTCGGCTAAAATTTCGGTCGGAGCCATCAGTGC
>JALZHR010000258.1 GCA_030860665.1 Acidobacteriota bacterium | reverse complement strand
GTCTTTTTCGATACGACGCCGCCGGGCTTGTTGAAGAAGCCGACGACGCGCCTGAAATCGTGCGCGAACGTTCCCGCCTCTTACGCTTATTTTCCCGCGCGGTCGTCGCCGATGGGATTCGATTATTTCGACGCGCCGCAGACCGACGAGACAATCAAAAACTCCTTTCTGGTTTCGCTGCACGGCTCGACCAACAAAAGAATCGGGCACGGTTATAAAATCGTGATAATGCGCAAGGGCGAAAAGCTACAGGATTTTTTAAACGGTTTTCTGAAAGGGCAAACCGTCCACGGTCGCCCGTGCGACATTATGCGGCTCGACGCCGATTCGTTTCTCTTTACGGACGATTTCAGCGGCGTCGTCTATTACGTCAGGAAAAAATGAAAAACGAAAATAATAACCGGAACTTAACCGGCTTGCCGGACGGCGATGCGGTCAGAGAGTCCTTTTACAAACTCTGCGGGCGCGTCGAAGAACTCGGCGTCAACGTCGATGAAGATTTTTCCGCGCCGAATCACGCCAGATTTATCGGGATTTTTGAAGCGCACACGATTATCCTGTATCCGCGCGTCGCGCCGCTTTTTGCCCTGTGGTTCACCGTCGCGCATCTCTACGGACATATGACGCAGCTCGTGAACGAAACTCCGCGTGTCGAGCGCGCCAACCAGCTCGTCCTGACGACCGGAAAAATTCTGACGCCGGAAGACGTACAGTTGATTTACGACCACGAGCGCGAGGCGGCGGAGATTGGCAGGGCGCTGATAGCCGACGTCGAGCCGGGGCTTTCGCCTGAAATGGACATCGCCTACGCGCGTTTCTTTCACGCCGATTTTCGCTATCTGATTAACTTTATTGAAACCGGCGCGGCGGGCGTCGAGGTTTTTGAAAGATATTGGAGACACGAGCCGAACCCGAGAGAGTTGATAAAGGCGGATACGCGCGAGCTTCTGAATATGAAGGATTTTCCGGTTTCGGGCGAGAAAATCGTGGTAGTTTGAAGATTTTTCGAGGCTATTTTCAACAGATAAAGCTCTGAGCTTCCGGGTTTGTCGCGGAAGCCCGGAGCTTTATCCGTTTAATCGCGGCGCGTTTCCATATCGGACAAGTTTCCGCTTTGGCTGCTTTCGGCGGCGCTTTATTTGCTTCTGTTTACGATTTACGATTTACTATTTACAAAGCTATGAACATCGGAATCACGGTTTATCCAACATACGGCGGAAGCGGAATTGTCGGCTCGGAACTTGGGCGCGAGCTTGCCGCGCGCGGTCATAACGTTCATTTCATCTCATCGATGCTGCCGACGCGGCTGACCGAGCTGAACGACCGCGTGCATTTTCACGAAGTCGAGATGATGAGCTACCCGCTTTTCGAGCACCAGCCGTATGATTTGGCGCTGGCGACGAAAATGGCGACCGTCGCGCGCTCGGAAAAACTGGATTTGCTGCACGTTCATTACGCGATTCCGCATTCCATCAGCGCGATTCTGGCGCGCGAGTCAATCAAGCAGAAGCGTTACGTTCCCGTCATCACGACGCTGCACGGAACGGACATTACGCTGGTCGGAGCCGACCGCTCGTATCTGCCGATTACGCGTTACGGCTTGCAGCAGTCGGACGGCGTGACCGCCGTGTCCAAATTTCTGCAAAAAGCGACCATCGAAACCTTCGATTATGACGAAATCGAAGTCATTCCGAATTTTATCTGCCCGTGTCATTACAAGCGCCTGCCCGAATCGCCGCTGCGCGACGAGCTTGCGCCGAACGGCGAAAAACTGCTCGTCCACGTTTCCAATTTTCGCGCCGTAAAACGCCCGATTGACTGCGTCGAGATTCTGGCTAAAGTCAAAGAAAAGGGCGGGAAAGCGAGACTGATTATGGTCGGCGACGGACCGGAACGCTCGGCTTGCTATTATCGCGCCGAGCAGCTCGGCATCAAGGACGACACCGTTTTTGTCGGCAAACAGGCGAGCATTCCCGATTATCTGGGCATCGCGGACGTTTTCCTGCTGCCTTCCGAGCTGGAATCCTTCGGCTTGGCGGCGCTCGAAGCCGAAGCCTGTGAAGTTCCCGTCATCGCCACGCGCATCGGCGGCATTCCCGAAGTCGTCACCGACGGCGAAACCGGGTTTTTAAGCGACATCGGCGACGTCGAGAAAATGAGCGACGATGTGATTAAGTTTTTAAAGGACGAGGAAATGCGGCGGAATTTCGGCGACAAAGCGCGCGAGCAAGCCGTCTCGCGCTACGGCTCGGAGCTTATCATTCCGCAATATATTAAATTTTATGAAAGAGTTCTCGGAGAAAAATCAGCCGCCGCCGCCTGACGAATTAAACCGCGCTCTGCGCGAAGAAAAGCCCGACGCCTGGTGGCATCGCGTTTATGCTGCCGTAGTTGCGACGACTATTTTGGTGATAGCGGCTCTCTGGGCTTTTTCGCGTTATTTTTCGTAAAAACAATAAAACGGTCTTCGGCTCTCGGTCTTCGGTCTTCGTAAAGGAATTATGTTCAGTTTTGAGCAAAGAATATCGAAGACCGAAGACCAAAGACCGAAGACCGAATTTCATTTATGAAATTACTCGATTGGATAATCGTTTTCGCGTATCTCGCCTTTATTATTTGGGACGGGATTCGGATGACCAGGCACAGCGGGCAGGTCGAAGGTTATTTTCTCGCCAACCGGAGCCTGCCGTGGTGGGCGGTCGGTTTGTCGGTGATGGCGACGCAGCTTTCCGCCATTACGCTGGTCGGCACGACCGGGCAAGCCTACACGGACGGGATGCGTTTTATACAGTTTTATTACGGCTTGCCGCTGGCGATGATTATCCTGTGCGTGACGGTCGTCCCGTTTTTTCATCGCGCCAAAGTTTACACGGCTTACGAATATCTGGAAAAACGCTTCGACGTCAAAGTGCGGGCGCTGACGAGCTTCTTTTTCCTGATTTCGCGCGGGCTGGGCGTCGGGACGATTATCTCCGCGCCTTCCATCGTTTTATCGATCGTTTTCGGCTGGAATCTGATTTTCACGATTTTCGCCATCGGGCTTTCGACGACCGTCTACACGGTTTTCGGCGGCGTTCAAGCCGTAACGTGGACGGACGTCAAACAGATGTTCGTCATTTTTTTCGGGCTGGCGGTTTGTTTAATCGTGATTTTATCGAGCTTTCCGGCGGGCGTCTCCTTAACGGACGGGCTTTATCTGGCAGGCTCGCTCGGAAAGCTGAATACGGTCGAAACTCACTTTGATTTAAAGGAAAAATATACAATCTGGTCGGGCTTAATCGGCGGGCTTTTTCTGATGCTCGGCTATTTCGGCTGCGACCAGAGCCAGGTGCAGCGATTTTTGACGGCGAAATCGGTCGACGAGGGCAGGACGTCGCTTTTGATGAGCGCATTTCTGAAAATACCGATGCAGTTTTTCATCCTGCTCATCGGCGTTCTGGTTTTCGTTTTCTACCAGTTTCAGCCGCCGCCGATTGTTTTTAACGCCGGTGAAGCCGCTAAAGCCGAGCAGAGCGCGCAGTTTCAGACGATTCGGCAGAATTACGAAAACGCCTTTAACGAGCGCCGCGACGCCGCGATAAAATTTACCGAAGAATCGCGCGAGTTTCGCCAAAATTACGTCGAAGCCGATAAAAAATTTAACGCGGCGCGCGCCGAAGCCGTCAAATTTATCAAGGATACGAGCGACCCGAAATTCAACGACGTCAACTATGTTTTCCCGACCTTCGTTTTGCAGAATATGCCGGTCGGCGTCATCGGTTTGCTGATTGCGGCGATTTTCGCGGCGGCGATGTCTTCGAATTCGGCGGAATTGAACTCGCTCGCCACCGCGACGACGATTGATTTCTACAGGCGTCTTTATCGACCGGAAGCGACCGACGCGCAAACGCTCGCCGTCGGCAGAATCTCGACGTTCGTATGGGGAATTTTCGCCTGCATCGTCGCCGTTTTCGCCACGAATTTAGGCTCGCTGATTGAAGTCGTCAACAAATTCGGCTCGTTTTTCTACGGCTCGCTGCTCGGCGTCTTCGTGCTCGCTTTCGTCGTCCGTCGCGCAAGGGCGAGAGGCGCGTTTTTCGGTCTGCTTTTCGGCATCGCGTCGGTCTGGATT
>JALZHR010000257.1 GCA_030860665.1 Acidobacteriota bacterium | reverse complement strand
GTTTATTTGCGGGCGCGATAATGTTTATGCTGTTCACGCTCGGGCAAAGCTCAGCCGGAATCGGCGGCATCTGGATGCTGTCGGCTTCCGGGATTTGCTTTATGCTGGCGAATATGCTGACTTTCGGCGTGCTGGCAAACACGGTCGACAATATGTCGCAGGGCAAACTGGACGAGAATTTTATGCCGAGCTTTGACGATTTCAATATTCTGGACGACGTTCTACAGCCGTTTTTCCTGTGCATCGGCGCATATATCGTTTCATTCGGTTTATTGCTTGCGATAATCATCGGCGGAGTCTGGTTCGCCTCGAACAGAGCGGCTGAAAGCCAGGGCGATACGCTTGCCGAAATGTCGAAAAAGATTCAGGAAAATCGCGAGGCGAAGGACGAAGGCAGAATTTTGCCGGACGGAACGGTGATTCCCCAGTTCAACCAGCTGACACCGGCGCAGCGACAGGCGCTCGACGACAACGACATCGACCAATTGCAGCAACTGCTGGCTGACCATCGCAAAGCCAATCTCGAATCGGTCGTCGGCAAGACGCCCGAAACCAAGCAGCAGGAATTCAGGCAGATGACTTCGATGATTGGGGCAATGGGAACTCCGTTTCTGCTGCTTGCGTTTCTGGCTTTATTGTGGGGCGTGTTTTATCTGCCGGCAGCGTGCGCCGTCGCAGCCTACACCCGCTCGTTTGCCGCGACCGTCAATCCGCTGGTCGGTCTGGACACGATTAAGCGGATGGGCTTCGATTACGTGAAAATCCTGTTTATGGTCGTCATTTTAACGTTAATGTCGGGCATTATCGGCGGAATTCTGGGCATCGTATTTAAGGCTTTTGATATGCCGGGCGTCGGAAATCTGCCCGCCTCGGCGGTCAGCAGCCTTTTCACATTCTATTTTTCGGTCGTCTTCGCGCTCGTCCTCGGCTACGCACTGTACAAAAATTCGGCGAAGCTGAACCTGTATCGCGGCTAAAATCAGCCAAAAAGCCAGCCGCGAAAGGACTCGAAAGAGCACAAGAGAAGAATTAACAGGGAAAGCAGGATAAACAGGGATAAGAATAGATTTTATTTATCGCTGTTCATCCTGCTGTCCCTGTATTTTTTTTCCGCGCCTTTTCGCGTCCTTTCGCGGCTAACCGTTTTCCGCTTTTGAATCGTATGTTTGTTTAGCGTGCGATTCTTTTTTATAATCGAAACTTTGGAATAAAAAACCGGAAATTATTAATTCGTATTTATAAGCAGGTAATTTAATTTTATGGCATTTTTTTGGCGCAGAAAGAAAGAAGACCCGTTTTCGACCTCCGTTCTCGGCTTGGACAAGTCGATGGAAGAACTCAAAGCCGAGGAAGCGCGCGTCGAAAGGGAAATCGGCGTTCGCTTCAACAACGCGATTGAAAAAACCCGCAACACGCTCAACGACCGGCTCGACACCGTTTTTCAGGGACGCAAGCAAATCGACGAAACGCTGCTCGACGAGCTGGAAGAAGTTTTAATCTCGACCGACATCGGCGTTTCGACGACTTTGCAGATTCTCGAAGCCGTCCGCCGAGGCGTTTCGCGACAGGAAATCAGCGACCTCGACGCTTTGAAAAAAGCGATTAAACGCGAATTACTCGACATTCTCCGCGCGTCCGAAAACAAAGGCGTCGCCAGCGAAACCGCCGTTTCGACCGCAATCAAGCCCTACGTCCTGATGGTCGTCGGCGTCAACGGCGTCGGCAAAACGACGACTATCGGAAAGCTCGCCCAGCGCATCAAGACCGAAGGCAACGAAGTCCTGATTTGCGCCGCCGACACCTTCCGCGCCGCCGCCAGCGAACAGCTCGAAATCTGGGCTGGACGCGCCGGAGTTCCAATCATCCAGCAAAAACAGGGCACAGACCCGGCAGCAGTTTTGTTTGATGCCCTGCAATCGGCAAAAGCCCGCAGCGCCGACGTTTTAATCGTGGACACCGCCGGACGCCTGCACAACAAATCGAACCTGATGGCTGAACTCGAAAAAATGAAACGCATCGCCGCCCGCGAAGTCCCGCAAGCCCCGCACGAAACGCTGCTGGTAATAGACGCCGTCACCGGACAAAACGGACTGGAACAAGCCCGCCAGTTTATGAAAACCGCCGACGTGACCGGCATCGTTTTAACCAAACTCGACGGCACGGCAAAAGGCGGCATCGCCGTCGCCATCTCCAAAGAACTAAATCTCCCGATTCGCTACGTCGGTGTTGGCGAACAGGTCAATGATTTGATGGTTTTCAACGCGGAACAATACGTAAACGGACTTTTTAATTAATTGGAAAACAATTTTTCAGAATTTGATTTAAAAATGACGCGCCGCGCTTTGGAACTGGCGGCGGAAGGCGTTGGGCGGGTTAGTCCGAGTCCGCTGGTCGGGTGCGTGATTGTTTCCGAAAACGGCGAAGTGGTCGGCGAGGGCGCGTATATTTACGAGAATGTGACGCACGCGGAAGTGCTGGCGCTGAATCAGGCGAACGGGCGCGGGCGAGGCGGGACGGCTTATGTTTCGCTTGAGCCGCACGCGCATCAGGGCAGAACCGCGCCCTGCACTGACGCGCTGGTAAATGCGGGGATAAAACGGGTTGTCGCGCCGATTGAAGACCCGAACCCGCTGGTTTCGGGGAAAGGCTTCGAGCAGTTGAGGCAAAGCGGAATCGAAGTCGTGACGGGAATTTTGGCGGAAGAAGCGGCGCGGCTAAACGAGAAGTTTTGTCACTGGCACAGACAGAAAAGACCTTTTGTGCATTTGAAAATGGCGATTTCGCTGGACGGCAGGATTGCGACCAGAACGGGCGATTCGCGCTGGATTACGGGCGGGGAATCGCGGGAAAAAGTGCACGAACTGCGGCACGAATACGACGCGATTCTGGTCGGCGCAAACACCGTTGCCGTCGATAATCCGAGCCTGACCGACAGGAGCGGGAAAAAACGCCGTCGCCCGCTGGTGCGCGTGGTGGTCGATAATTCTTTGAAAATTCCGCTCGTTTCAAATCTGGTGCAGACCGCCGGAGAGATTCCGACGCTGGTTTTTACCGATAGCGAGGATGCCGGAAAAATCGCGGAACTGCGCGGCGAAGGCGTCGAGGTTTTGCAGATTGCCGAGGGCGGCAGGAATTTGCAGGGCGTTTTGTCTGAATTGGGCAGGCGCGATTTGCAGAGCGTTCTGGTCGAAGGCGGAGCGCGCGTTTCGGGCGCGTTTTACGACGCGAAGCTGATTGATAAAATCTCGTTTTTTATCGCGCCGATAGTTATCGGCGGCGAAAACGCGCCGACGGCAATTGGCGGTCAGGGCGCGTCTCGCTTGTCGGGCGCGATGCGGCTGGAAAAGGTCGAAACGATAAAGCGCGGCGATGATTTGGAAGTGACGGGTTATCCGGTTTACAAAGATTAGAAAGTGAAAAAGTGAAAAAGTGAAAGAGTGAAAAAGCAGGTTGAGCATATCAACAAAACTTTTTCACCCTTTCACTTTTTCACTTTTTCACTTTTAAGCCGTCATAAATCCGAGATTCGGCGTCGTGAAGTTCGGCAGATTCGGGAAGACGTAGCCACGGTCTTCGTCGGGCAGCCCGAACCATTTCGCCAGCGTCGCGGCGTATTGCTCGACCGAGGTGGTCGGAATCCAGCGCCCTCGCGCGTTTGAGCCGCCGTCGGCGTCGTCCGGACCGTTCTGCACGAGCGTCGGAAACGGAGTTCCGTTCGACGTGTTCACGCCATAGAAATCTCCGCCGATAACTCCGCCGCCGATGACCATCATATGATTCGCCCACGCGTGGTCGCTGCCGACCAGCGCGCCCGAGCCGCCCGGATTAAACGTCCGGTTGAAGTCCGACAAGGTAAACTGCGTCACCTGATTCTGCAAGCCCTGCGCGACCATTTCTTCGTAAAACGCGCGCGACGCCTGGCTGACCTGTCCGAGAAGCCTGTCCTGCTCGCCGAGCTGCGTCGTGTGCGTGTCGAAGCCGTTGAGAACGCAGAAGAAAATCTGCCGGTTGACCGCCAGCACGCTGCGACCGCGAATCAAGCGGGCGATTTGTTTGAGCTGGTTGCCGATTTCGGTATTCGGAAAAGCGACCGTCACTTCGGGAATGTTGCCGAGCGCGTTTCTGATTTGCATCGCCGTCCGGTTGATTTGGCTGGAAGCGACGACGAGTTCCGATGTCGAGCTTAAATTCATCGACTGTACCAGCGCGTTGAGACGGGCGTTGGCGACCGGCGTGTTCGTGTCGCCGGCGATGGCGAGAATATTGTTCAGAGGCGTCGGCGCGGGTCCGATTGCTAACGGCTGCATAACCTCTCCGAAGCCGAAAAGCGAGCCGCCCGTTCCGGTAATCGTCGGAACAATCCCGTTCGGATTGGCTGGAACGGTCATTTTATCGGAAATACGCCCGCCCCAGCCGGACAGCGAAGTCGCATCGGCGCGAGCGCTCTGCTGCTGCGCCATCTGGTCGGAGTGCGAGAATAATTGCAGCGGGCGCGGGGCTGAGCCGCTCTGATATTGCTGGCGCGTCAAAGGCTGCACCAGTGTCCCGACGTTGGTGACGACCGCCATTTTGCCGAGCGTCCAAAGCTCGTGCAAGCCGCCGTTGATGCCGCCCGCGACCGTGCCGAAAGCCGGGTGCAAGCCGTAAGTCAGACCGCCCATACGCGGAACGGTAATCGGCAAAAGCGCGCTCTGCGGCAGCGCCAAGCCCTGCGGGGCGCGCGCGGCGTTGTAGGCGGCGTAATTGCTGATGCTGGCGTCGTTGTGATTCGGAATAATCGTGTTGTTTCCGTCATTTCCGCCATACATCAGGATGCAGACCAGGGCTTTGTAATCGTTCGGCGGCGCGGTAGATTCGCCGCCGCTGGCGTTGCGGCTCGACCGCGATTTCTGCGCAAAGGCGCTTAACAATCCGAAATGCCCGAGCTGCGTCGCCAGCGCCGTCATACTCAAAGCGCGGCAGGATGTTTTTAAAAATTCTCTTCTGTTTGTCATAACTCTCCGTGAGCTGTAAGCAGTGAGCAGAAGGCAGTATGAATCGAATCTGCCCACCGCTTACCGCTTACTGCTAACTATCTTTGAACCTGATACTGCGACGAAGCCGCGATTAAATAAATAGCCGTTTTCGCCCGCAGAATCGGGTCGGAAGCCGGGACGGCTTTGACCGCGTTCAGAATCAGGCTTCGCAGCTCGGGCGTTAAAGTGCCGTGCATCATTTTGGTATTGAGCGCATCCAGAAGCTGGTTGCCCGTCGCGTCGGCGGCGGCAAAAGGCACGATTTCGCCGATGTCAATCGAAGTTCCTTTCAGCGAGTCGGTCGCGTTCGGGGCGATACCCTCAAATATCAGAATATAAAGCGCATTGATGCGCTTGATGCCGGTTCCGGTGTTCAAAAGATTGAACTCGGGCGCGAGCAGCGTCGTGCCCGGCACGATATAATCCGGCGGGTAATAATTGAAAACCGTCGGGGCGTGAAACGGCGGCTGTCCCATTCCGCGCATCGTTTCGCTCAGCCCGCCGTCGCTCAATTCTTCGCGGTTAAAGGATTTCGGATTGTAGTGGCGCGCGATATTGGTCAGAAGCTGCACTGGCTCGCGCAGCTTCCCGTAACGCGGAGCGGTTTTAAAATTGCCGCGCGCTTCCGGGTCGAGCAGAATCGCGCGGATTACGGCTTGCAAATCGCCGCGCACATTTTGACCGTTGTTGTTGAAAACCGCAGCCACGCGCCCGACGTAAGCGGGCGACGGGTCGCTCGTCACCAGATGCTGAATCAGCAATTTACTGATGAACGGCGCGACGTTCGGGTGATAAAAAATATTGTCGAGAGCTTTATTAAAAGAATCGTTGGCGTAAAGGGCGGTGCGCGTCGCGTCGGTGCAGTCGGCGCAAGCCGGAATATTCGGGTTGACGGCGTTCGGGTAATTGAGCAGAGTTTTCGCGCTCGTGTCGTGATTGTCCGGATTCAGCAGCATCGGGTCTTTGAAATTCAAAGTTCCGGGCGTCGCGCTCGGACAAATTTCCGGCGTGTGGCAATAGCTCCAGCCGGTAAACAATTTGGTGAAATTATTTATCGTTTCCTGGCTGTAGGTCGGAATCGGGTTGCCCTGATTGTCCAGCCTGAGCGTGCCGTCCTGATTCAGCATATACAAGCCGATGCTGAAAAGCTGCAAAATCTCGCGGGCGAAGTTTTCGTTCGGACTGTTTTTCGTGCTCCGAATCATATCCAGATAATCGCCCATCGCCGGACTTAGCGTCGCTTCCTGCATCAAAGCGCGATAATTACCGAAAGCGTTTCTCGACAACACTTTGTGAAAGGCGATCATATGGCTCGACTGTTTAATCGTCTCGCCCGAAGTCACCCAAATCTGGCTCAGCGCCCAAGCCGTCCGGTGGCGCAGCTGCGCGTTGCCGTAAAAGGCTTCTTTAAAAAACCATTGCTGAACGGGCTGCATCGTGTATCGCTCGCGATAGCAATGCGGAAAAGTCGTCAGCGAGCAGCCCGACGGCGGAATAGTCGGCATCAGCGGAATGTCCGGGTAGGGAATCGTCGGATACGGCGCTTCAAACTGCTCGCCGAGCCACGTCCGCAGACCGACGCGGCGAAGTTTCGCGTCCATCTCCGGCGAAGGACCGAAGGTCGCCTGTTCCAGAAATCTCTTGCGGTCGCCCGACCAGCGATAACCGACGAATTCCGATGTCGGCGGCTCATTCTCCGCCGCCGCCGCAGCCGGAACGAGTTTTGCCGTTTCGGGAATTTTCAGGTCGCCGCCCGTTCTGCCGAGACCGATTTTCAGTTGATTGCTCGCCAGCCCGCGCCACGTCAGATAAATCAGCGCATCGCCGTCGGCGGGCGGCTGATTGCGGCGGTAAATCGGGTCGAAAAGGCGAACTTTCAGCGCGTAAACCGTGCGGCTGACGGGCGTTAATTCTTCGACCGGGAATTGATAAGTTCTGCCGTTGCGATGATTCAGATAAACGCGAAATGCGTTCGCGCCTTCGCCTTCGAGCAAGTCCAGATTCGTGACGAAAAGCGTGATAACGCTCTTCTGCCCGACGCGAAACGCCTGCGCCTGCGGCGGCGTCGATGCTTTCGGCAGGTTTCCGCCCCAGCTCGCGTATTCGACCGCCAGCGCGCGCGTCGCGTCAGATTGGCTCAGCAAAACTGGCGTCGGCGAATCTGGATTCGGGTCATCGGCGGCGAAAATCGCGGGGCAAAGTAAAAGCAGAAATAAAAAGACGGGGTTTAATCCGGGAAAAAAACTGAATTTTCGGTTCATCGGCGAAATCTCCAATGGAATCGTCAGAAAAATGACAAAAGGGCTTTAATAGAAACGGTTTGGAAAGTTTTAGCTGATAGTTTTATAAAACAAACTCGTAAAAAAGGCAATCTTCAGGCGATGAAAAGTGAATCATAAGCCGCCGGACGCGAATTGCGGTTAACGACTCGCGAAAATCCGGCGGAAAGCGTAAATCGTCGAGCCGTCGATTGCAGATTCCCGCTATTTGCTATTTACTATTTACTGTTCACGATTTCGGAAAATGCCGCGTCAGACACATTCTTCAACCAAGCCTTTTGCCAAAAAATCCTTCGGGCAGAATTTTCTGGTCGATAAAAACTACATCGACAAAATTATCGCCGCGCTTCGTTTACGGGCGGGCGAAGACGTTATCGAAATCGGCGCGGGGCGCGGCGCGCTGACCGAAAAGCTGGTCGAAACGGGCGCGCGCGTCACCGCCATCGAGCTTGACCGCGATTTGATTCCGCTTCTGAAGGAGAAATTTGCGGAAAACGAAAATTTTTCGCTCGTCGAACGAGACGCCCTGAAAATAAATTTTGCCGGGCTGATTCAAAATACGAAGACGGAAAACCAAAAAACAAAGGCTAAGCTCGTCGCCAATCTGCCGTATTACATTTCGACCGCCATCCTGCAAAAATTAATCGACGAGAGAGATTGTTTTTCCGGAATGGTTCTGATGTTTCAGCGCGAGGTCGTCGAGCGAATCACCGCCGTGCCGGGAAATAAGGAAAGAGGTTTTCTGACCGTTCTGGTCGAAGCCTATCTAGCAGCCGAAAAGCTTTTCGACGTGCCGCCCGCGGCATTTCGTCCCGCGCCGAAAATCTGGAGCGCCGTCGTGCGCCTGACGCCGAAGGAGCGGGTCGAAATCGAAGACGAAAAACTTTTTCGCGAAATCATCAGCGCCGCCTTTGCTCAGCGCCGCAAAACGATTCTGAATAATCTGAAAAGCGCTCCCGCAGATTTAAAGAAAAAAATCGGCGACGCGGAAGAGCTTTTAAACGACAGCCGAATCGACGCCCGTCGCCGCGCCGAAACTCTGACGTCGGAAGAATGGCTGCGCGTTTTAATCAGTGCAAAACGTCTCTAATGCAAAATGCAAAATGCAAAATGCAAAATGGAAGAATAAATTTAATCTTAAATTATAATTCCTGATATTTTGCATTTTGCATTTTGCACTTTGCATTTTTTTCGTTCTGCGGCTGAATTCGTTTTATGCGGGGCAAACTAAAACTGGAAGCTCGGTGGATTCAATCCGCCGAGCTTCCGGTTTTCCTGCGATGATAAAAATTTCGGAGGCTTATTTTTTGAGCGCCGTCGCGGCGGCGGTCTGCGGCTTTGAACCCGGCGCCGGTCCTGCCGCGCTGCTGTTCTTTTCGGACGATTTCCGCTTGCCGATTGAAACGCCGACGTCCTGCGTAATGATTTTGGTCAGATAACGCTGATTTTCGCGAACGTCGAATAATAGCTGCGGGCTGTTTTTGGTAACGCTTTCGGTTTCCGAAACCATCACCATCTGCAATTTGTTGCTTTTTTCGTCTTCGAGCGAAAGAACCAGTCCGTTGGCAGCCAATCTGGAAATTTTAATCACGTAATTGCCTGCCTGATAGGATTTCTGACCGACGTTGAAGTCGAAGGGAATTTTTGCTTCATACTGCTTAACCGTCTGCTGCGCGTGCGCCGAAACGATTGAAAACGTAAACACTAAACTTAGTAATGCACAAATCCGAATTAATTTTTTCATTATAGCCTCCGCTGTTTCTTTGAATTATAATTTTCCTCGAAGGCTTTTCGTCGCCTTCAACTGTTAAAGCGCGAAAGCCGGAGGGAAAGTATCAGGCTCGATTGGAAAAATTATTTTTTTTCGTTCGCGAGATTTTCGCCGTCGACGGCTTTTAAAAACCTGTGTTCTCTTAACCGTTAAATACGGTAAACATTATAAATGCAGATACAATCATCAAAATTTGAAGCCTCATCCGCGTTTGCTGCCGAAACGGACGCGCGCGATACGCTGAAAGATTTCAGAGAAAAATTTCACATCCCGAAACAATCGGACGGCAGCGGCGCGAACGTTTTGTATTTCACGGGCAATTCGCTCGGGCTTCAGCCGAAAACGGCGCGCGGCTATATCGAGCAGGAGCTGAAGGATTGGGAAACGCTCGGCGTCGAAGGGCATTTTCACGCGAAAAATCCGTGGATGCCGTATCACGAATTTCTGACCGAACAGATGGCGCGAATCGTCGGCGCAAAGCCGCTCGAAACCGTCGTGATGAATTCGCTGACCGTCAACCTGCACCTGATGATGGTTTCCTTTTATCGCCCGACGCCGCAGCGGCACAAAATCGTCATCGAGGCGGGCGCGTTTCCGTCTGACCAATACGCCGTCGAATCGCAGATAAAATTTCACGGCTTCGATTACGAGAGCGCGCTGGTCGAATTAAAGCCGCGGGAAAACGAAATTTGTCTGCGAATCGAAGATATTGAAAAAACAATCGTCGAAAACGGCGACTCGATTGCGTTGATTCTGCTCGGCGGCGTGAATTATTACACCGGGCAAGCCTACGATATGAAGCGAGTCACGGAAATCGGGCACAAAATCGGCGCAGTCGTCGGCTTCGATTTGGCGCACGCGGCGGGAAATATCGAGCTTAATCTGCACGACTGGAACGCGGATTTCGCCGCGTGGTGCTCGTATAAATATTTAAACGCCGGACCCGGCTCGGTCGGCGGCTGCTTCGTTCACGAGCGGCACGCCGAGCGTTTCGATTTGCCGCGTTTCGCGGGCTGGTGGGGACACGACAAGGAAACTCGCTTTCTGATGCGTTCCGGCTTCAAGCCGATAAAAGGCGCGGAAGGCTGGCAGCTGTCGAATCCGCCGATTTTCCAGCTCGCCGCGTTGAAAGCCTCGCTCGATATTTTTGAAGCGGCGGGCGGAATGCGCGCTTTGACCGAAAAATCGCGAAGACTGACCGGCTATCTCGAATTTCTGCTCGGCGAGATAAAAGACGAGCGCATTTCCGTCA
>JALZHR010000202.1 GCA_030860665.1 Acidobacteriota bacterium | reverse complement strand
CATCCAGCCTCATTATATTTATCAATCAGTCCGAGCAGAAAGCATTAAGAAATCGTGCGCCGAATTTTATTAAAGCAGTTCGCAGCAAAATCAAAAAATTTGTGCCGCCAGTGAGAAATTAAGGAGCAGAATAATGAGAAATACTAAAACAGTTTTGATTTTATTAACTATATTTTTTGTTACGGCGACAATCGCAACTTTTACAACCACAGGCAGCCACAGTCAAACCACTCAATCACAGCAAAAACAAAGCGACGAGATTCCTACCGTAGATATTAATGCGCCCGAACCATCCGACCTGATGGAAAAAGAACTGCGTAACAGACGCGGACAGAAATATAATACCGGCGCTGCTTTGGAAGAGGGGACAGACTCTGAATCCGAGATTCTGGAATTACCGCTTTCTCACAGTCCGGCGCGGCAAGCCTTCCCCGTTCTCGAAAGCGATGCGATTGTAATTGGAACTGTAACGGATTCCAGAGCCTTTTTATCAAGCGATAAAAGTTATGTCTATTCTGAATTTACCGTCCAAATCGAGCAGACATTAAAAAATACCGCTTCGCCTGAGCTAAAGCCGAACGCGACAATCACGACCGAGCGGGCAGGCGGCGCTGTGCGATTTGCTTCGGGCAGAGTCCGGCGTCTCGGTAATGCCGGAGAAGGACTACCGGCTAAAAAAGCGCGTTACCTGCTGTTTCTCAAATGGAGCGAATCAGGAAAAGATTTCTTAATAGTAACGGGTTACAAACTTCAAGGCGGAAAAGTTACCCCGCTTGACGATGCTGACGAAAAAGAGGATGCGGTTACTTACAAAAATTTTAAGCCTTACAGGAATATGAAGGAAAGCCGCTTCCTGAGAATTGTAAGAGATAAAATAGAGAACCAGTCTTTGGAGGCAGGGAATAAATGAGAAACAAAAAATCCTATGCCTCCCAATATCAGCAATCAGCATATTCAATTTTTAAAGTCTTTACTCTGGTCGTTTTGGTGATAGCAAGCGGCGCTTATTTTACTGTTAATGCACAGATATGCACCGACCCGCCCGTTCAGGGCGCTCAATTTGCGTGGGTGAAAAACGCCGGCGTGACAGTCAATATCAGTCCGCTTTTTAATTCCGCTCTGCGGCAGTTTGAAAATTTTCTTGATTAATTATTTCAATAGGCATAGAGTGTTTGAAGTAATTCACCTGCTTATCGCAGTCTCCCGGCTTTCACAGTTGTTTAGCTTTCTCGAACAACTTTTCAGTTCACATTGTTAACTGCTTTTAAAGGCAGAAAGGAGAAACTAAATGAGAAATACCGCGAATAACTCTGCAACCGAACGTAAAATCCGGAAAACGCCGCATAGAATGCTACTGCTTATCGCCGCTCTTTCTATGCTTCCCTTGTTTTTTGTTTCTAAAATCGTTATTACCGGCTTCACACAGTCAGCGATAGACAAAAATAAAAAGGAAATCAAAAAAATCTCTTTTGATAATGAGCCGATTGAAATTGTCAGGCTCGAATCTGACGGCAAACCGATTAAGCTCAACGAGAGATTCACGCAAAAAGACGATTGGTTAAAAGACTTTACGGTTAAATTCAAAAATATTTCGGACAAGCCGATTGTTTATCTTTCGATAGCAGTTGATTTTCCCGAAACGGAATCGACCGGACACTCGATGGTTCATTTCCTCAAATACGGCGTCAATCCGCTCGCTCAAAAAACCGGCGATGATAAACCGGAATCGCTCGCGCCGGGCGCAGAAGCGGAAGTTAAACTCAGCGCCGAAAAGTATGCGCAGCTCAAAAATTTTCTCTCGCAAAGACATTTGCTCGCCGATTTAACCAGAGCCGATTTTAGAATTATGACGGTTCATTTCTCCGACCGGACACACTGGACTGCCGGAACGATTTACCGCCCCGACCCTGACCGACCCGGCAAATTTCTCGCCGTCGACAAAAAGCCTCAGGAGGAGAAATGAAAAAACATCGCCTGTTTTTGATAATCCTGAGTTTAATGACAATCAACGCAAGCATAATTTTTTACAGCCTAAGCCAAGAAAATATCAGAACCGTTTCAGCCCAGAACCCGAATGTGGTCGGCTGCTGGAATAGAGTTGATGCGCTTCCGAAACCCTGCGAGTGTTCTGGAAGTTCGGTTCCTGGCAGCGTCGATAGCGCGGAAAACGGCGAGGGCAGCGGAACACAGGGGATAAGATTTGCGACGGCGACCTGTGAAACTTCCAATGAAAACGGTCCTGTCAGTTGCTCGGTTGGCGTCGGCTTACCGCAATACAACTCTGCCTGCGAAACACCGACACCAACGCCTACGCCGCAGCCGACACCGCCACCGAATTGTTCATTTCCTGCCAACTATACCCTGTATCCAACAACAGGCTGCCCGCCCGGACGAACCAATCAGTCCGGCTGTTGTATCTGCACTGCTACGGCAGCATTTATCCAGCAATGCGAGCGATTCGGCGGCTATGACCCTGATACTTGCGGCTGCACAGGCGGCTGCGCGCCTGAGCTTGGCGGCTGTTCTCCGATTGTGGTCGATATTCTAGGCAACGGATTTTCTTTGACCAATCTTCAGAACGGAGTGCTGTTTGATTTGGAAGGCAGAGGCAGTTTGAGAAGCTGCGCGTGGACTGCGATTGATTCGGATGAAGCGTGGCTGTCGCTCGACCGCAATCAGAACGGAACAATCGACAGCGGAAAAGAACTGTTCGGAAACGTCACGGCTCAAGTTCCGCAGGAAGACGGAAGAGAAAGAAACGGATTTCTGGCTTTAGCCGAATATGACAAAGCGATGAACGGCGGAAATCAGGACGGCGTAATCAGCAATCAGGATTTTATCTTTTCACGTTTAAGATTGTGGCAGGACACAAATCACAACGGAATTTCCGAAAGCAATGAATTGAAAACACTCTCGGAATCAGGATTGGAAAAGATGGAACTCGATTACAGAGAATCCAGAAAAACAGATGAATTCGGCAATCAGTTTAAATACAGAGCAAAGGTCAGAGACGCGCAAAACGCGCAGCTCGGTCGCTGGGCTTGGGATGTGTTTTTAGTCAACGAGCCTTGATTTATTGAAAACAATTAAAAACTAAAGTGAGAAAGCGAAAGCGCGGTAAAGGGCGGATTGGTGAAAAACAACGTCGTCTTTTTCGCTCTTTCGCCTTTTCGCTTTCGGCTTTCCGCGCGCTTTATTAGCCGCGTGAATTCCGCAAACAAATTTTTCTCATTTGCGGCATCTTGACGCTTTCGGCGTCGGGTGTTAGTGTTTTTTCTTTACGGTCTTCTTTTGCGGAAATCTATGGAAAACTTGAAGAAAACGCCGCTCAACGAGGCGCATCGCAGGCTGGGCGGAAAAATGGTCGAGTTCGGCGGCTGGGATATGCCGGTGCAGTATTCGGCGGGCGTTATCGAGGAACACCTGCGCACGCGTAACGCAGCCGGGCTTTTCGACGTTTCGCATATGGGCGAAATCTGGGTCGAGGGCGCGGACGCCATCGAATTCGTCAACCGGCTGACGACTAACGACGTGACCAAGCTGGTTGACGGGCAGGCGCAGTATTCCGCCCTGACGAACGAAACGGGCGGCGTCGTGGACGATTTGCTGGTTTATCGTTTCGACTTTGACAAGCTTTTGCTGGTCGTCAACGCTTCGACGACCGACAAGGATTGGGACTGGATTGCGTCGCACAAAAAAGACGAGATTGTCACGCTGACCAACGCCAGCAAAGACTATTGCCAGATTGCCGTTCAGGGCAGGGACGCCATAAAAATCCTGCGCAATCTGACCGATACCGAGCTTTCCGACATCAAGTATTATCATTTTACGACCGGCAAGGTCGACGGCGTCGACGCGATAATCTCGCGCACCGGATACACGGGCGAGGACGGTTTTGAAATCTACGCCGCCTCGGAATACGCCGTGCAAATCTGGAACAGCCTGCTCGAATGGGGCAGATACGGCGAGGCTGACGGCATTCTGCCGTGCGGTCTGGCGGCGCGCAACACTTTGCGGCTGGAAGCGGCGATGTCGCTCTACGGTCACGAGCTAGGCGACGACATCTCGCCGCTCGAAGCGGGCTTGGGCTGGATTTGCAAGCTGAAAAAAGGCGAGTTTATCGGGCGTGAGGCGCTTGTCAAACAAAAGGAAGAAGGCTTAAAGCGCAAGCTCGTCGGCTTTGAAGTGACCGACCGCGGCATCGCGCGCGACGGTTACGACGTTTATATCGACGGCGAAAAGGCAGGCGTCGTTTCGTCCGGCTCGCCCGCGCCTTATCTCAAAAAAAATATCGGGCTGGCTTTCGTTCCCGCCGAGTTTGCAAATGTCGGGCAAGAAATTAAAATTGATGTCAGAGGCAAACATTTATCGGCGCAGATTGTCCCGACGCCGTTTTATAAAAGAGAGAAATAATTTTAGATTTTAGATTTGCGATTGAATTCGGAATTTTTAATTGAATTGTTCCGATTTTGTAAATCTAAAATTGAAAATCGAAAATCAAAAATTAATTTATGGCAAACATACCGGAAAATTTACGATACAGCAAAGACCACGAATGGGTTTCGGTCGACGGCGATACGGCGACCATCGGAATCACGGATTACGCGCAGCACCAGCTCGGCGACGTCGTTTACGTCGAGCTGCCGAAAGCGGGCGAAACCTTCAGCGAGCACGAGGCGTTCGGCTCGGTCGAATCGGTCAAAGCCGTTTCCGAAATCTTTACGCCCATCAGCGGCGAGGTGACGGAAGTCAACGACGGCTTGAACGACACGCCCGAAGTCGTCAATTCAGACCCGTATGAAGGCGGCTGGATGGTCAAACTGAAAATGAGCAATCCCGGCGAAATCGACGCACTTTTGTCCGCCGCCGAATACGAAGAATATTTAAACGCTACGGCATAGAATTTCGGATTTGGGATTTCGGATTTGGGATTTGTTTAGCAACAACAGGTCAAATCCGAAATCCGCAATCCAAAATCCCAAATTGAAATGAGATATATCCCAAATTCACCCGAGGAGCGCGAGGAGATGCTGCGCGAGGTCGGCTTAAATTCGGCGGACGAGCTTTTTCGCTCGATTCCCGCCGAAATCAGGCTCAACCGCGAGCTGAACATTATCGAGCCGCTCGCCGAGCCGGAAGTCATCGGCGCGCTCGAAAACCTGGCGAACAGGAACACCGCCTCGCGCAAAACTTCATTTTTAGGCGCGGGCGTTTATTCGCATTTTTCGCCGACGATTGTCGACCACCTGATTCAACGCTCGGAGTTTTTCACCTCTTACACGCCGTATCAGCCGGAAGTCTCGCAGGGCACGCTGCAATATATTTTCGAGTTTCAGACGCTGGTCTGCCAGCTTACCGGAATGGACGTGGCGAACGCTTCGATGTATGACGGCTCGACCTCGATGGCGGAAGCGTTTTTGATGGCGCAGCGTGTCACGCGCCGCGATAAGGTCGTGATTGCCGAAACCGTCCATCCCGAATACCTGGCGGTGGCGAAAACCTACACGCAGCACGGGCATCTGACTATCGAGACGGTTCATTTCGATAAGGAAACCGGGCGCGTTTCAGCCGACGATTTCGGCAAACTGGACGACAAAACCGCCGCGCTCGTCATTCAATCGCCGAACTTTTTCGGCTGCATCGAAGATTTGCAATCGCTGGCTGAGCGGGCGCACGCGGTCGGCGCGCTTCTGATTGTCGTCGTTACCGAGGCGATTTCATTCGGGCTTTTGAAATCGCCGGGCGCGTGCGGCGCGGACATCGTCGTCGCCGAAGGTCAGAGCTTCGGCATCTCGATGAGCTTCGGCGGACCACACGTCGGGCTTTTCGCCTGCAAGGACAAATACGTCCGCCAGATGCCGGGCAGGCTCGCCGGAATCGCCTACGATAAAAACGGCAATCGCGGTTTCGTGCTGACTTTGGCGACGCGCGAGCAGCATATTCGCCGCGACAAAGCGACCTCGAACATCTGCACCAATCAGGGCTTGATTGCGCTCGCCGCGACGATTTATATGGAAGCGATGGGCAAAAAAGGCTTGCAGGAAGTCGCCGCGCAGAACGCGCAAAAGGCGGCTTACGCGAAAAGAAAAATCTCGGAAATCGAAGGCTTCTCGCTTCCCTTCTCGTCGCCGACCTTTAACGAATTCGTCGTCCGCGCGCCGCGCGATGCGGGCGAGATTCTGGAAAAGCTGCGGGCGGAAAACGAAATCATCGGCGGGCTTGCGCTATCGCGTTATTACGCGGATAATCCGAACGATTTTCTCGTCTGCGTGACGGAAACGAACACGAAAGAGCAGATTGATAATCTGGTCGAAGGTTTAAGCCGCTCGGCTCTTTAACCCGAGAAGAACGGTATTTGAAAGCGGTAGCGTTAATTCAAAATGATATTCCATGACCTATCGATAATATTTTTTTTGATTATCATAGCTATCCTGCTTCTTGCCGTCCCTGCGATAATCGTCTTTGTAGTCGTCAGTTCGTTCTCGAATCGGAGCGACAAATCGCTGACGATTTTCGACGATTATCAAAGTAGAAAGCCAGATAGATAATATCTGTTTTTGAAAATTTAAGTCCTGATTTTGATAGTCAACGGCTTCGCGCAAACGAATGAGCGAAATATTTGAAAAAACATTTCACGTCGGCTGGGGAAACGTCGATTTCAACGGGCACTTGGCGAACACTTCTTATCTGGATTTGGCGGTCGACGTGCGAATGTTCTACTTTGCCGAAAACGGTTTCCCCGTGCGCGAGTTTCAGCGGCTCGGCTTCGGTCCGGTCGTTTTGAAAGACGAAATCGAGTATTTCAGGGAATTGTATATGCTCGAAAAAGTCAGGATAACGTTTCAAGGCGCGGGACTGAGCGAGGACGCATCGCGCTTCCGCGTCCGCAACGAGTTTTTTCGCGCCGAGGACGGCGGGCTTTCGGCGCGGCTGACGTCGACCGGCGGCTGGCTGGATTTTGCAAAGCGAAAGCTCGTCGCGCCGCCCGAAGCTTTGGCTGACGTGATGAGAAGATTGAGCCGGACTGAAGATTTTGAAGTTTTTGAATCGAGTATAAAGTAAGATTTAATGAGCTTATTAAATGGTCAAGGCGAAACTATTCAGCAGGTTATCAATGATGACTGTCTGAAGATTCTGCCTGCATTAAAAACTGAGGTTGATTTGACTTTTCTCGACCCTCCGTTTAATCAGCAAAAAGATTACGCTTCTTATGCCGACGATTTACCTGCCGATGAATATTGGGAAATGATGCGGAAGATTTGTTCGCAAATTTTCCGGCTTACCAGCGACGGCGGCGCGATTTATTTTATGCAGCGCGAGAAAAACACCGAA
Organism: Acidobacteriota bacterium; assembly: GCA_030860665.1. Lineage (GTDB taxonomy): Bacteria > Acidobacteriota > Blastocatellia > Pyrinomonadales > Pyrinomonadaceae > JALZHR01. The sequence continues at coordinate 8,318 of JALZHR010000202.1, read as the reverse complement.
CGGGTGCTTCGCGTTCTGCGCGAGACTGGCTGGGAATTTCAAAACCTGATTATCTGGAAGAAAATGACTTCCGCCGTGCCTTCGGCAATGCGCTACGGTAAATCATTTCAGGTAATCGCTTTTGCGACCAAAGGAAAACGTCCGAGAGTTTTTAATCGTTTGCGAATCAATCCGCCGCTTTTAAAGCATCACAAATACGAGCGCGAAAACGGAATGTTTGTGACCGATGTCTGGGACGACATTCGGGAATTAACGAGCGGTTATTTCGCCGGTGATGAAGCAATCAGAGATGATAAGGGCGAGCGTTTTCACAAACAGCAGTCGCCGATTGCATTGCTTTTAAGAATAATTTTAACTTCCAGCAAAGCCGGCGATTGCGTTCTCGACCCTTTTGCCGGAACGGGAACGACGGCGACCGTTGCCAAACAATTAAATAGAAATTCAATCAGTCTCGAAATCGATAAAGTTAATGCGGAAAAAATAGAGGCTCGCATCAGAGAGAGGTATGAAGCAGACAATGTAGGAAGATTTTACAAAGATTACGTCTATACGGAAAATCTGAGTAAAATCTGGGGCGAAAAAGATTTTGAAAGCATTCCGAAAATCAGTCAAAACCCTTCCCTGTTCAATGTATGAGTTCTTCAATTTATCATTTTTTTAAAACTCTTTCTGCGAATCGGAATGCACTCGGGTTAATCGACAGACTTGATGATTTTGCTTTTGATGAAAGACTGCTTTCGTGCAAGCGCGTGGGACAATTTCCTGATTTGGCAATCAGAATTTGTAAAAATGATGAGCTTTTTACGGGCGGCGAGCTGGTCGAGCTGAAGGACAGCAAAAGTTACGCGGTTTCTTCCTTCAATTCGACTATTCCGACGGGAAGCAAGGAAATCGCTAAAGTTATTAAAGGCAAAAACAGCGAAGTTTTGCGCCAGATGATTGAAGCGGGCGATGATATTTCGGCTTTGCCCGAACGCGAAGTCTTCTATTTGATTCGCGGACAAAGTAAAGGTAATACTAAAATTGCTCTGGTTCACGGTAGTTTCTTTGAAACAGTTAAAGTTAGCGAGTTAATTTCCAAATCTTTCAGCCAGGTTTTGCGCGAAAGTATGGAAAGCGGTCAGGCAAAATTTGACGATGAAACAAAGGCGGTTCTGGAGACTCTTTTTTCCGAACAGGCAAGCTTTAGTAAGGTACGAAACGTCGAAAATGCTTCGGTTAAACTAAGATTTAGAATTATGACCGAAGTAAAAGCCGAGGGAAACATTTTAAATTCAAAGAAATATCCTGAAATTTTGGACAATACTTTGAATTTTATTCTTCCTTCGCATAATGAAGACGAAGATGATTTGAATATTGATAAAATGAACGTAGTTTTTGATAATTTAACTTCTTTCAGGATTTTTCATATCAAGCATCATTTTAACGGCAATTTTTTGGTTTTTCAGCAAGCAATTTAATTTATGAGCATTAAAAAAGTTACACAGCACCCGTCGCAAAACGAAGCGTTGATTTTCGAGCGCTCGCAAACGGGGCGCGTCGGTTATCGGCTGCCGAAGCTGGATGTCGAGGAAACGGCTCTGGACGAGATTCTGCCCGCCGAGCTGCGCCGCGACGACGACCTCGAAGGCGTGCCGGAAGTTTCGGAAGTTGACGTGATTCGTCATTTCACGCGCATCTCGACGTGGAATTACTCGATTGATTTGGGAATGTATCCGCTCGGCTCATGCACGATGAAATACAACTCGCGGCTGAACGAAAAAGTCGCGCGCATCAACGGTTTCACGAACCTGCACCCGCTCGCGCCCGAAGCCGAATCGCAGGGCGCGCTCGAATTGATTTACCGTTTGCAGGAAGATTTGGCGGAAATCACCGGGCTTCCGGGCGTGTCTTTGCAGCCTGCCGCCGGAGCGCACGGCGAGATGACGGGCGTGATGCTGATTCGCGCTTTTCTGGACAAGCGCGAAGGCGAGGAATCGCGAAACCGGCGCGTGATGCTGATTCCCGATTCGGCTCACGGCACGAATCCGGCTTCAGCCGCGCTCGCCGGATTTACGGTGAAAACCGTCAAATCGACCGCCGAAGGCTTGACTGATTTGGGGCATCTGCGCGAGCTTTGCGCTCAGGGTGGAATTGCCGGATTGATGCTAACGAACCCGAACACGGTCGGAATTTTTGAAACGAATATTCGGGAAATCTGCGACATCATTCACGAGGCGGGCGGCTTGGTTTATATGGACGGGGCGAATATGAACGCGTTGGTCGGCATCGCGCGCCCGGGCGATATGGGCGTGGACGTGATTCACCTGAATCTGCACAAAACTTTTTCGACGCCGCACGGCGGTGGCGGTCCCGGCAGCGGACCTTGCTGCTGCACGACCGAGCTTGAACCGTTTCTGCCGACGCCGCGCATCGTCAAGGACGGCGAAAATTTCAAGCTGGATTTCAATCGCCCCGAATCAATCGGACGCGTCAAGGCGTTCTACGGAAATTTCGGAATGATGATTCGCGCGCTTTCCTACATTTACACGCACGGCAGGGACGGCTTGAAGGAAGCGACCGAAACCGCCGTCTTGAACGCGCGTTATCTTTCGCATTTCCTGCAGGAAGATTTCGACAAGCCGTTTGCGGGCGACCCGATGCACGAAGTCATCTTTTCGCACAAAAAACAATCGCGCAAAGGCGTCCATACGCTGGACATCGCCAAGCGCCTGATTGATTACGGCTTTCACCCTATGACGATTTATTTTCCGCTAATCGTCGAAGGCGCGATGCTGATTGAGCCGACCGAGTCCGTCGGCAGGCAGGAACTGGACGCGTTTATCGAAGCGATGAAGGACATAAATCAGGAAGCGCAGGAAAATCCGCAGCTCGTCATTGACGCGCCGCACACGACGCGTATCGGGCGGCTCGACGAAGCGACCGCCGCGCGCAAGCCCGTTCTGCGCTGGAAGCCGGATATGGAAACCTTATCGAAATCGGCTTAAATTTCGCGGGGAATTATTTTCAATAAAAAAAATCCGCTTTATATTTTCCATAAAGCGGATTTTTTTATTGAAGCGCGATAAAGCCGGCGGGCAACCACAATTTTATACGGATTCCCGTAAAGTTTTCCGACCTTTGCGGGTTAAAGTAAATTACATTCTGAATTTTCACTCAATCATTAAAGGAAGGACGAATTCAATTTGACGTTTATTTCACGCGCAGGCAATATATTTTAGTTCCCGCTCTTATCCGGAAAATTTCAGTTAAAAATTCAGCTAAAAAAAGAATGAAAAATATCAAGTTAATCGCTCTTTGCCTGCTCGTTTTTATTGTTACTGCCGCCTGTTCGGGCACGAGCCTGACGCCGTTTCAGGATGCGATGAAGCAGCCTAATTACCCGTCTGTCTACGTTCCGAAAAACATTCAGAACGCTAAACCGTCGGCGCATTTTTCCGACGAAAAGGCGATTGTCGTGAGTGTGATGAGCGGTGACCGGTACCTCGTCGGCAACGACCAGTTAGAACTCTCCGATTTGCGTTCCCGGATTGAAAAACTGCTCGAAAAAAATCCGTCCGAAAAACAATTGATTTACCTGAACGCGGATGTTTATACCGATTACGATAATGTCGTCAAAGTTTTGGACACTATTCGCTACATAAATCCGGAAAACGTCGGTTTGTTAGTCGAGCCGGCGTCAGCGGCGGCAGGCGGCGCGGACAAAAAGATGCAGGTTTTGAAAGTAAAACTTTCCGCCGAGCCGCGTCCCGATGACACGGAAGATTTGCTCGACAAACGCCTGGTTATCAATCTGCAAAAAGACGGCAAAATAAAGCTCGGCAGGTTTGATAATTACGCATTCAAACCGGTCACGCCCGAAGTCGCCGAAACGGAAGTCGGCGGCAAGCTCGCGCCGATGTTCAAGGAAAACGAAGAGAAAAAGATTAACCTGCGAGGCACGGGCGAAATCGACAGGACGGTTTTCGTCAAAGCGTCGCGCGCCAATGGTTACAGCGAAGTCGTGCGCCTTATCGACGCCGCATTCGGCGGCGGCGCGTCGGAAGTTTATCTGATGCTGGACGATTTGGATTATAAATGAGGGATAAATAAGAAAAGTTCTGAATTTTAAGTTTTAAATTTTGAATCGGGAATTTCTATTAATTAAAAACAAAATTCAAAATTCTCTTATTCTTCAGTCTAATTTCCGATTAGTTTCCAAACCCGCCGACGGCGGTGAATTTCCGCCTAAATTCGGCGTCGTGCCCGTTCATCCGGCGCTGGCGACACAGCCACGCGTGCGTCAGCTCGTGCTTTAAGAGATTGACAAGCTGTTTGCGGTTGGCTGTCTTGTAGAAGATTTGCTTAACGAAAATAACCGGATTTTTCTGCCCGTAACAATAGGTGTAAGCCGCACCTCTTTCCGTATTCGTCGCCGCTGATTTGTTCATCGCTTCGTTCTTGAGATGAACGCGAACCGGCGGCATATTATCGAACAAGGACAGCAAAGCGTCCGCCTCGGCTTGAAGCTTATCATCAGACTCAAATTTTTCTTCGGACTCAAGCCTTTTATCGGGAACAACCGCTTTTTCCATCTCAAACGCCTGCGTCGGCGCACTTATCGTCGTCAGATTCGACAATATCAGCAGCAGCAGCGGCAGCAACGCCCTGAAAGCGCTGCCGGTGAGGTTAATTATCGCTGAAGCAAATCTAAACATTTTTATTTTTGAGAAAAAGCAAGCCGCCTTTTGATGCCGCCGCCGCCCGTTTCGTTTGACAAAATCTCCTCTTTAAATTTATAAACAATGCGTTCTACTGAAACCGTTTCCCGCAGCATCAGCCGCAAATCCGATATGAAAAAACTTCTGAAATTTTCGCTTTCCGCCGTCGGAGCAATTCTTTTGGTTTTCTGTCTCGTTATTTTCTATATCCTGTATTTTCTGCCGCGCGTTCCGGTCGAAGAAAATATCAGAATCGAGATAACGCCAGAACGCCTCGAGCGCGGAAAATATCTGGCGGAAAACGTGGCGCAATGCCTGGATTGTCATTCGACGCGCGACTGGTCGAAATTTTCCGCGCCCGCCATACCCGGCACCGAAGGCAAGGGCGGCGAAGCCTTCGACCGCACGATGGGCTTTCCCGGCACATATTACGCGGCGAACATCACGCCTTTCAATCTGCGGGACTGGTCGGACGGCGAATTGTTTCGCGCCGTTACGGCGGGCGTCAGCCGCGACGGGCGCGCGCTTTTCCCGATTATGCCTTATCCGAGCTACGGCAAAATGGACAGAGAAGATATTTATTCGATAATCGCCTACATCCGCAGCCTCAAACCCGTCGAGCACACGCCGCCCGCGTCCGTGTCAAATTTTCCGATGAACATCATCATCAACACCATTCCATCCGCCGGCGCGTTATCGCCTAAGCCGCCCGCAACCGACCGCGTCCGTTACGGCGGATACCTCGCCAACGCCGCCTCGTGCGCCGAATGTCACACGCCCGCCAATCGCGGGCAAATCATCGAAGAAAAACTTTTCTCCGGCGGCAGATATTTCGAGCTGCCGGACGGCACGGTCATCTCCAGAAACATCACGCCCGACAGGCAGACCGGCATCGGCGCGTGGTCCGAGCAGGATTTTATCACTCGCTTCAAAGCCTTTGAAAAAGCCGAGCATTACTCAGCCGAAGGCTTAAAACCCGGCGATTTCAATACCGTTATGCCCTGGTCGAACTACGCCCAAATGACCGACGCCGATTTAGCCGCGATTTATGCTTACCTGATGTCGGTCAAGCCTATCGCAAACAAAGTCGAGAAATCTTTTATTAAAAAACAATGATTTTTTGCCGGGCGCGCGCAAAAAAAAATCGCGTGTCCGGCTTGAAAGATGCCGCGTTAATTCAAGCTCCTGCCTTTTTAGCCTTTCGCAGACTTGATTATTAGGCGAAATGCCGTCATTATATTTGTTTCGTCTCACCTTCCGGATTTTCGAGCTCATTTTCAGAAAGAAAATTCATTCACAGGGAAATACTTTGTCGGCAGGAGTTTTAGAGAGTGCACCGCATAAAGCTGTTCGTTTCTTTATTTTTTGTTTTGTTTGCGGCGTTTACCTTTTTCGGTCAGCGGTGGTTTACCACGTCTTCAGCCGACAGAAAAGCTGCCGCCGACACTGCTCTGCTATCCGCGCCGACCGGAGTTTCGGCTTCGGACGGAGATTACGTCGATAAAGTCGGCGTGATGTGGAACGCGGTGCGCGGAGCGGCTCTTTACCGGATTTTCCGCAACGCAAGCAATGATTCATCGTCCGCCGCGCAGGTCGGAACGACCGCGGCGAATTATTTTTTCGACTCGACCGCTCAGCCCAATCAAAATTATTTCTACTGGGTGCGCGCCGAAACCGGCGGCGGCACGAACACCAGCAGCCTGAGCAGCCCCGACCCGGGCTTGCGCGCGGTCGGAGGATTCCAGCCGGGCTTTTTTTCGCCTTTAGCGCCGCCGCCCGTGCCGGTCGGAAACGCCGTCACGGCAGCCAAAGCAAGCCTGGGCAAAGCTCTTTTCTGGGACGAACAGCTTTCTTCAACTTTGACAGTTTCCTGCGGAACGTGTCATCGACCGGCGACCGGAGGCTCGGACCCGCGCACGGTCGTTGACGGCGCGAGTTCCAGAAATCCGGGTTTCGACAACGTTTTCAACACGCCCGACGACGTTTTCGGCTCGCCCGGCGTGCCGCTCAACAACGCGGACGGAACTTACTCTCCGTCGAATCAATTCGGATTCGGAGAGCAGGTCACGACGAGAAAATCTCCGACTTATTTAAACGCCGGTTTCGCTTTCGCGGGCTTATTCTGGGACGGGCGCGCGTCGAATACTTTTCGCGACCCGCTGACGAATCAGGTGCTTTTGGCGGATTGGGCGTCGCTCGAAAGCCAGATTTTGGGTCCGCCGACTTCCTCGGTCGAGATGGCGCACGGCAACCGCGACTGGACGCAGATTGCCGCGCAAATCGCCGACGCCGAGCCGCTGGCTCTAGCGAGCGACATCCCGCCGTCGCTGTCCGAATGGATTGGCGGGCGAACTTACCCGGAGCTTTTTGAAGAAGCCTTCGGGACGCCGGAAGTCACGCCCGCGCGGATTGCGCTGGCGATCGGAACGCACGAGCGAATGTTGTTTTCCGACCGCGCGCCGATTGATAAATGGGGCGCGCAAATCGAACCGCTGACGGCGCAGGAAGACCGCGGTCGCGAGATTTTCGTCGAGGTTAATTGCAGTTTCTGTCACGGCGGACCGCTTTTGTCAGACCAGAACTTTCATAATATCGGCGTGCGCCCGCCAATCGAAGACAGAGGGCGCGGCGGCTTTACCGGAAACGCAAACGATAACGGAAGATTTAAAACTCCGACACTGAGAAACGTCGAGCTGCGCGCGCCTTATATGCACAACGGGCGATTTCGGACGCTCGAAGACGTCGTCGAGTTTTACAATCGCGGCGGCGATTTCAACGCGCCGAACAAAGACCCGCGCGTTCGCCCGTTGAATCTGACCAGCCAGCAGAAAGCCGATTTGGTCGCCTTTATGAAACGCCCGATGACCGACCTGCGCGTAAAAAACGAGCTTCCGCCGTTTGACCGCCCGAAGCTTTACACCGAATCGAATCGCGTTCCGGTTATAATCGGAACGGGTCGCGCCGGTTCCGGCGGCATCGTTCCGCAGGTGACGGCTATCGAGCCGCCGCTCGTCGGAAATCCGAGCTTTACGGTCGGCGTCTCGAAAGCTTTCGGCGGCGCGCAAGCCGTTCTGGTGATTGACGCAAACGACCCGGGCGCAGGCTCGACGATTCCGGCAAGCGGCTCTTTTGCGCGCGTCACGGTCAATATCTCGGGCAGCGGCGACGGAAACGGTTTCGGCTCCGCCAGCCTGCCGATTCCGAACAATCCGGCTCTGGTCGGTCAGACTTTTTACGGTCGCTGGTATATCGCCGACGCGGGCGCGGCAAACGGATTTTCCGTCACGCAGGCGTTTCGCTTTACAATTTTCGGCGCGACTTTGACCGCCGTCAGAAAAACTTTCGCCGATTACGACGGCGACGGGAAAGCGGATTTGTCGGTGTTTCGCCCTTCAAACGCTTACTGGTATATCAACAACAGCTCCAACAATTCCCTTTCTATTGTCCAGTTCGGAGCAAACGGAGATTTAATCGCACCGGCTGATTTCGACGGCGACGGAAAAACCGATATTTGCGTTTTCAGACCTTCGGACGGCGGCTGGTATCGTTTGAATTCGTCGAATAATACTTTTACTCCCGCTCAGTTCGGAACTTCAGGAGATTTGCCTGTTCCCGGAG